>JAFYWO010000154.1 GCA_017557925.1 Alphaproteobacteria bacterium
ATTTATTATAGCTTTTTCAATTTTAATATCTGTAAGTTCTAAATTTTCTTGTATATAATTTTCAATACAAACATTCTCTAATACTTCTTTATTTTCAATTTCATCAACATTAGTTTCGTTACCGCCGAATTTAGAAATTACAAAAATATCTTCTCGCCTAACCTTATCTTCTTTTAACGCATCACGAATACCAAATCCCAACTCTTTTATTCCGTCCAAAACATTAGAACAATCAAAGCAATACACACCCAACTTAACCGCCCATCTGAATAAATTATAAACTTCGCCTTCTCTTAATTCTTGCATATCAATTCCCAAAACAGGCATTTCAACTTCATTTATCAACTTCTTTTTTTTCATATCATCCTCCAAAAATATCAAAACTCTCTTTTATTTAATCCTAAAATAAAAAAAAATAACCCCTAACCCATAAAATATGAAAAAAAAACTTGCAAAACTAAAATATATCTACTAAAGTTCATATATCGTTTCCAAACATAACGATACTTTTAGATCTTAAAATTTTAAGAGGGATTTATATTATGAAAAAAGTTTTATTGTTAGCCGGTATTGCCGGCATGGTAGCAGCAAATGCTCAAGCTATTGATGCTACACCTTATGTTGGTCTAGATTTAGGCTATGCTATGACAGATGCTGATACAACTTTATCAAAAGCAGTTGTTTTAAGTGATTCTTCATACTCTTTATCAGGTGTAGTTGGTGCAAGAACTGAACGTTTTGGTTTAGAATACTTCTATGATGCAGGTATCAGAGCACACAAAAATAACAACTCTACTCGTATTTCTGGTATGGGTGTTGATGCTCTTGCTTTCCAAGACTTAGGTTGTTCCGGTCGTTGGGAATTGGTTGGTTCTGCAGGTATTGCTGATGTAAAAATTAAAGCCCACTTAAACAATGCTGACAATTATAGTGACCACGGCTTAGCATACCGCTTAGGTGCCGGTGTTCAATATGCTGTGTCAGAAAAAACAACTTTCCGTGCGATGTATAATCATTCGTGGATAAACGGTTCTCATTTAGATGCACTAGATGAGTTCACTGTTGGATTTAGATATTCCTTCTAATATCCGATAGTTGCATAAACTGAGTAACCTACCTATTCCATGGTAGGTTACTTTTTTTTATATATGTTTTAGGTTTAAACTATTGGCAAATATATTTCAAAATCTCATATTATCCTTAAAATCGTAAGACTTTGCATTGCAAGCTATATCTGACTTTTTATCTTCCTTACTTTTGTAAACCACGCCATTTCTCATATTTACAGCATCTTCCAGCATTGACCAAATTGCAATCTTTTCACTACTATAAAAAAACTTCATCTTATCCATAACTGTTTCCCCCCTCTTATCCGCCAAATATACATTAGCACCACGATTTAATAACTCTCTAACTAACACACTATCGCCGATAATACTGGCTCTCATCAAAACAGTTTCACCATCTTTTTTTGCTAAATTAACTCTAGCCCCGTTATCTAGCAAACAATTAACAACATTTCGCCTCTCTTGAGAGCCTAGCCCATACATCAAAGATGATTTTCCTTGCTCATCTTGCGCATTAACATCAGCTCCGTTTTTAATCAACAAACTTATAATATCAACATCACCTACACTAGAAGCTTTCATAAGTGCAGTTTTACCATTTTTCATCTTTTTATTAACATCTGCCCCATAATCAATCAAGAATTTAACAATATCAAGATGTCCGCCTCTACACGCAGCTTGCAAAGCAGACATTTTATCTCCATTATCAATATTAACATCAGCCCCGCTGTTCAACAAAACCTTAACAATATCTGTATACCCCTTTGACGAAGCAACCAACAAAGGCGACCAATTATCATCATCTAAAACATCTACTTTTGCGCCTTTATATATTAAATTTTGAACTTCTTTACAATTATCTTTAATAACCTCTTTCAAAAGATTTTTACCAAGACACAAAGATTCTTCTTCAGATATATACCACTCAATAGCACCTTTTGATTTCAAAGCCTTTGCAATTTCTTCCTCTCCTCTAAAAATTGCGTGCCCCAACATACTCTTTCCATATTTGGAATAATTAACATTTGCGCCAAAACTGTTTAATACTAAAATTCTTTTTACTCTATATTCAATAGGTTTGCAAGATTCTAACACCTCTTTAGCTAACATCTCTGTTAGCTTTTCTGATGTATTTGAAACTTTTGTCATCTACGCAAACCTTTTCTATATTTTTTATATTTTAGATTGATTTTGCCAATATAACATAGCAACTATCTCAATGCAACCAAAAACATCCTCGTTATTTATACCTTGTTACAAACAAAAAAAGCGCCCTTTGGCACTTTTTTCTAAATCTTAAGAACATAAAATCAAATACTTTTTGAATATTACCTCGCCATAATTCTTGAATTTCTTACAATATTATCAGGTATTCTTCTTCCTGTTTTTTTAACCGCCGGAGTTTTTAATTTCGCCTGAGAAGTAATATTGTTTTCTTCTTTCACATCTTCAGGCAAAACCGTTTTATCCTTAACATTCAAAGTATTTTTAACTTCATCGGTATTATCTTTACTCAAAGAAAAACCATCACCAACAATTGCTTTTTTTACTTCCTCATAAACTTCCAAATTTTTTAATCTCCATTCATCATTTTCATCTTGATAAGCATTAAGTTCTGCAATCATTTTATATTTTTTGTTTTCATCACTTTCTTTATCAATTTCATTTAGCATACGATTAACTTCCCCAATATAATACACTGCATATTTTTTGGGATGAGTTTCTTTCCATTCTTCTGCCTGCTTTTTGATGATTTCTTTTTCTTTTTTATCGCATTCTCTGATTATCCAATTATTATACCCTCTATATCTAGGAGCAAGGTCGCCTTTATTACGTTTTATGGCTTTATCACGCTTAACTTTATTATTATACAAAGCCTCAGCATTTTCGTGCGAAAAACCTTCTTCCACTTTTTCACGTATATAATTATTTTTATCAATTATTGTTGATTTTTTTCTTTTATTCATCTTCTACACTCCTTAATTTAACGCAACATACCGGATAAATTTGCATTAACTCTAGACTTCAATTCGCAGTTACTTTGTTTTTCAAGTTCTTTTTTCACAAATTTATCTGCCGGCATTTTTTCATCTTCATCCATCTTGCGGTGTTTTTCAACAATCGCATCCATCACTTGACGATAGCTTGACTTCAATTCAACATCATCAATTTTTTCAAGATATGCCTCAAATTGTTTTTTAGATTTAAATGCTTTAATTTTTTCTTCTAAAACTTTTCTGTCATTACCATCCAATTTTGCTTTTCTGCTTCTAACCAACGCTCTGTCATACTCTTTAGCCATATGGTTTACATATTTGCAAACTTGATTTTCTTTCCAATCTTCTTCAATAAGGTTACGAACTTCACCCCAAATTTTTGTATGTAATATGCGTTTTTCTTCATCAGACAAACTGTCATCTTCTATAATTCTTTTTTGTTCCATAAATTTATAAACAATATTACAAGAAGTTTCAAACTTATATCCGCCATTTTCCATATAATGAGAAACTTTTAACCGAGCCTGGTCATCTTCCATAACTACACGATAAATAGTGTCATTAAGTTTATCTCTATCATAACTGAGTTCGCCAATAACTCTCTTTTCAATATCTTCAATAAATCTGTTATAAGGCTCATTACCGTTGAGAAGCTCCTTTGGCAACAAATCTCCGTAAAAATCTTTTATCCACTCCGGTATACGCTTCCAAATTTCATATTTTTTTTCAAATCTCATTAAAATGGAATTTATCACATCATCTTTAACATCAGGAGCAGAAAATCTTCTCCACTCATCAGGATAATTTATTTTTAAAAATCTATTAAAGTCACTTGATTTATCGCCCATTGATATAACTCCCAAGCATTATTACACCAACTTTGGGAATTCTATCATATAAATTACATCTTTGCAACCCTTTTTAGTTACCCTGACTTAAATATTAGAATATTTAACCAACTCTTTGGTATATTCTTCATCTGCTTTATTCAACACCTTGTCCACACTGCCATATTCAACAACTTTACCGCCACGCATTACCATAATTTCGTGAGAAATTGCTTTTATCGCCCTCATATCGTGAGAAATAAATAAATAACTTATTCTCTTTGTTTCTTGAATATGCTTCAACAACTTAATAATTTCTTCTTGAACCGTAACATCAAGCGCAGAAGTAGGTTCATCCAAAACCAAAATTTTCGGTTCTACAACCAAAGCTCTGGCAATAGCAATACGTTGCCTTTGTCCACCCGAAAACTCGTGAGGATACTTTTCTGATACGTTACCGTCAAGTCCGACCTCTTTTAAAATTGACTTAACTTTTTTAATAATCTCATCTTCTCCTAAATCCGGAAAATGAACCCTAATCCCCTCGCTTATAATTTCTTTTACGTTCATTCTCGGATTAAGAGAATTATATGGGTCTTGAAAAACCATCTGAACAGCTTTTCTAAAATCTTTTTCGCTCTTAATTTTAACAAACTTTGCAGTCAAAATTTCGCCTTCATATTTGATAAGCTCGCTTAAACAAAGCCCCAAAGTAGTCTTACCAGACCCGGTCTTACCAACCAGGCCCACATTTTCACCGGC
>JAFYWO010000155.1 GCA_017557925.1 Alphaproteobacteria bacterium
TCATAATACAAATCAAAGATCATCTTTATTACAAGATAACAATTTTCCATTTTCAAGCCAAACAAAGACCTCATAGCCGTTTTCTATAACAATCACTCGGGTTACTTTAGATTTAATCATATCTTTTAGTTTTTAAAATTATTAGTTATCTATCTATAATTCATATTGAACAATTATTTAGTCAGAAATAAATCATTATTTCCAATAAATATTCATAATATTATTGTTTTTATACACCAAAGTATCTCCTTTTTCTAAAAAAAGCCAGTCTGGAGTTTCTGCTTTAATCTGTCTAAAACACAATTTATCACCATTTTCCAATAAAACAGCTACATGATTTCTAGTGCTTTTATATCTGGAAAAAAGTTTAACTCTAAATACTACAGACTTCTTTAAAGAGGAATTTTCCAAATTTTCTGACTTGATACTATTTGTAGAACCTGATGCAAGATCAGAATTAGTGCCATTGCACGAAACTAAAAGAATTATCGCAAGTAAGCCAATCAAAATTAAGTAAAATCTTTTCATAAATAATAATTTTTAAATTTAACATCATAATACAAATCAAAGATCATCTTTATATATACATCAAAAAAATTGTCAACGGTTATTTGGTGCATAAAAATTTTTAAGCTAATAAACGAAACCCCTTACAACTTTTAGAGAGTAAGGGGTTGAGTTAGAAGTTATTTAAATTAACATTTTTTTTAACTTCGCATAAGTTTAATTAAATTTTTCAATACATTTTACACAAAGCTTTTAATGTTTACTATACACGTTTTACTATAACGTATATCCCTTTGATAACTCTATCAAACTTAACATTAGGCTTAATGTTATTTTCAATTAAGGATTGCAAGTCTGAAGAATAAGGTAAGTAAACCTCATATTCATTTTTTCCGTTAGTAACAGTTCCTTTGAAATAATCTTTGCTCATTATGTTGACTGCTTGATTTATTTTCATTTCATAAACCTTATCTTCATCAAGTAAGGTAAAAATGCCATATACTAGCCAAGTAATAACAATCAAAGCATAAACAAAGAGATAACCGACAATAGCCCAAAACCAACCAATGTATGGTGGAGCTAGCATGTTATCATACATAACATACGCTGTTACCATAATAAGCTCTGCCAAGAAAATACCGTCAAGAACTTTTGCTTTAATATGTCCCCACGGGCATTGAGATGCAAAAATAAACAACAAATGTATCAGGCATAATACACCTAATACAACACGACCTTCAATGTAATTTTCCATAATTCATAATAATTAAAAAGTTTAACATCATAATTTTTTACAGATGCCTGATAATAAATTATTTCATATCTAAATGCAATATTTTTTTTAGCTACAAAAAAAAGAGGATTTTTAAATCCTCTTCTAAATCTGGTGGAGCTAAGGGGAATCGAACCCCTGACCTCTTGAATGCCATTCAAGCGCTCTCCCAACTGAGCTATAACCCCGATAGATATATAATATCTTAACCATAAAATTTAATCAAGCTTTTTCTAAAAAACATAAACATTTATAAAAAACTGATACAAAATAAAATCACTAACCTCAAAAAAGGCAGTTATTTCTAACCGCCCGAATAATCATCTGAAAAGTTATTCAATACAACAGTCTACAGCTTTTTTTACAAAAGCTTTCATCTTTGCCATTGCACCAACAGGCTCATCATTAGCAACAGTCTTAACTTCTTCAACTATAACTTCTTTAGCCTCTAAATTGATTCGTTCACTGATTTTTTTTACATCATCAAAGCTGTCTTCAATCCATTTCATTTCATTTACGTTAAGCATATTCATATTCAATCCCCAAAATAGGCAATATAAGTCATATGCTTTATTGAATAAATCATAAGCTTCTTTTTTGTTGCCGAGGCTTTGTTGTTTTGTTCCAACCTCCATCAAGCGCATAGAAGATGCAAGCAAATGTTTAGAAATACACCAAACTTCACCTTCATAAGAAGGTATAATTTTCAACATCAATTTTTTTCTTGTTTCTCTTACGTCTTCAATCAAATCATAAAATGAAGTTTTACCTGTTTTAGCTCCAGAAAAAACCAAATGCTCTTCAATAGAAATCAAATTCATAATAGCAATAGTCAAATCTTGGTCAGAAGACAAATCTTTAGGATTAACTTTTTTAGAAGCATCAATTCTTTCTACAAATTCTTTAACATTTTCTGCTTTTTTCATCTTAAAACCTCACAAAATTATAAATTACTTAAATCAGGTAATGCTGGAACACAAAGTGCTATATATGAAAAGAACTTTGCTACCAAACATAGGCTAACCACAGGTATAACAACCTTCTCAAACGGAAAATGAGCGTGTCCGCCGTTCTTTTTCTTCATCCATTGATAAAATTCTGAAGAATAGTGGAATACAAGCGCACCGGTAATTGTTGCAAATAAGAACGGATCCATCCAAAAAACGAGTATAGACTTAGGTGTATAACTTAATTCAGGTAGAGTATATACAAACAAAATCATTAAAACAGATGATGATAAAACAAGAAAATCTCTTCCGTTAAAATACCAACCTTTTTTATCCATCCACTTTAGGGTCCAATATCCTAAAAGCACCAAAAAAGCACCACTCCACACACCGACAACACTATCATCAACCCCCATTTTTCTGGCAATGCCGAGAGAGGCGCCGACAGCAACGGTGCAAACCGCACAAGCAGGGTTTGCTAAAGCTTTACCCATACCGGCAATACAAGATAAAATAAATGTTAATAAAAACTTCATTACAAATTCTCCAAACGCATGAAATATATACAATTGTTGTTATAAACCAATTATATATGATTTAAATAAACATAATAATTATCTTAAAACAAGCACAAATATTATTTATCCTTATTTATTTAACCCTTTTGTTTCTTTTGCAAGCCACTGCCAAAAAATATCTCTTCCATAGTTTTTGGCTGTAAATTGATGGTTTGCATCCCATAAAAACAACGGCATTATTACAATTTGTTTATTAAGAGTTTCAATTTCATCTGTTACAAGATTTATTCTTTTGGCTTTACTTACATAATAAAAACCTCTGTAAAACTCAACCATAGGTGTTACACTACCTATCAAAAATACAGTTATTAAAAGATATTTTATAATCTTGTTTTTTTCATAAAGCATAGACTTTATAACCAAAATGGTAAGAAGTATAATAACAGGTATTGAAGCCCTCATACAAAAATTATTCTGATTATCAACTCTCATAAAAGGTATCAAAAATAAACAAACAACAATTACCCAATATAACAATTCTTTTTTACATTTCGGATAAATAAGTACGATATATAGCAAAAACTCTAATGTATAAAACAATAACAACCTCAAAGGTGTAGTAAAGTTGAATACATAGTAATAACCGTTCATCCCTTCAGAATTTGTAATAAAATATAACACTACAACAGGTAAAATCCAAAACACTCCGATAATGTTTGTAACAGAAAAAATCTGATCTAAAATGAAGTCCTTTTTATTTTCAGCCGAAATCAACATTTTTATTGCATACGCTACCATAAATACTCCGATACCGGCAGTCGGATAGGGGGCAAAAAACAAGGACATTGCAATTAAAAAACCAAAGTTTTTAATGTTTCTTTCATTGTAAAATAACAAGATTATAAGAGCTGTTGGTATAAATTGGTTAAATACCCAAAACATAGATGTTGTGTGTGATGAATATTGAATAAATGTAGCCCACCAGTCAAGATGGTATTTAAACGGTTGCGCTTCAACTATAAAAAACTTGTATCCGATAATATCCATACCGGAGAAGAAAACAAGTCCCAATACTGCGATTATAATTTCTTTTTTACTGTTTGCACCGGTAGCTTTGATAATGTGGCAAAAGATAAGCACAGTTCCCAAAATTGCATAAATCAGCAACAATATGTTTGATACATAAAAAACAATATCAAAATTAAAGCCTAAAAATAATAAAATTTTACCAAGTTGTGCCGCCACTAACCAAAAAGCCATATAATATACCAACGGTGTATTGGCTCTGTCATAAAATACCGGCCAATCAAAGTTTATTAAATCTCTAAAGACCGCATTTCTGAAGTGATAATCAAAAGATTGATAATAAAAATATCCGATTCCGCCACAAAAACACCAAATAAATGCTATTGCAAACAACAACCATAAAATCTTTTTAGAATAAATAAATTTCTCATCACTATATTGGGGATATGAAAAATAAAATGCTACACCATACAAAAGACCAATGAGCACTGCAATTTCCGGCCTTAACCAAGTTAAGAAAAACAAAAACAAAGGCAATGCCAAATAAATGTATGTTAATCTGTAAAGAGAAGATGTTTTCATCAACAAAACCTCATAAAATAAACAAGGGAAGATTATTCCCTTGTTTGTAATTAAAATTTTAAGCCTTTTCTTTCTTTTCTTTTGCAAGAGATAAGAATATACTGCCACCCAATAAACCGAAAGTAACAATTAAAGAATGCCAAGATTCTAAGTGAATGCCGAAAACAGGCAACAAAATTTTTACTCCGATAAAAATAAGAACAATAGCCAAAGCCGCTTTTAAATAAACAAATCTGTGAACGGCAGCTTCAAGCAAGAAATAAAGGGCTCTTAAACCTAAAATTGCAAAAATATTACTTGTATATACGATAAATACATCTTGAGTAATACCAAAAATAGCCGGAATACTGTCTATTGCAAATATCACATCCATCAACTCAATGATAATAAGAGCAAACAATAACGGGGTAACATATTTTTTACCGTCTTTTTTGGTGATAAAATGCGCTCCGTCAATTTCGTGAGTAACCGGAAAATATTTTTCTACCATTTTATAGATTTTACTGTTTTTAATGTTTTCTTCGCTATTTTCATCATCTTCTTCGCTGTGTTTAATCATTTTAGCACCGGTATATATCAAGAAAACAGAGAAAAGATACAATACCCAATGGAACTCACTGATAATTGCAGCTCCAACGCTAATCATCAACGCTCTCATTACAACAGCACCTAATATACCCCAAAACAACACTCTGTGTTGATAAATTCTTGGGACACCAACCGAAGTGAATATAATTGACATAACAAAAATATTATCCATAGATAAACTTTTTTCAATCAAAAAGCCTGTATAATAATCCATAGCAGAGCTAGAGCCTTTTTCATACCATACAAATAAACCAAATAAAAGGCCTGCGCCTATATATGCAACACAAACCCACAAAGTATGACTGAAACTCGGTATTTCATTTTTTCTGTTAAAACAAAAGAGGTCAAGTGCCAAAAGCACAATCACTGCAAGACCGAAAAAAAACCACATCAATTCATCAGATAAAACAGCGTGGTGAGTAAACATATATTCTAATTTTTCTAACATTTTAATCTTAAATCCTTATAAATCTGTTATTCTATATTCCAAATGGTGCTGATAATTCGGCTTATGTCTGTATATTCAGGAGCCCATCCCAACACTTCAGAAGCCAAAGTTGCGTTTGCCGTCAACATATCAGGGTCTCCCAAACGTCTTGAAGCATATGAGTAATTAAGTTTTTTGCCAATAACTTTTTCGGTTGCATCCACAATCTCTTTTACACTTGTTCCTAAACCCGTTCCAAGATTAAGGGTATAAGATTTATCTGCACAAAAAAGTTTATCTAAAGCCAGGCTGTGTGCTTTAGCTAAATCCGTAACGTGAATATAATCTCTGATACAAGTTCCGTCACAAGTATTATAATCGTTTCCGAATATGGAAAAATCTTTACGTTTTCCTGTTGCAACTTCCATTATAATAGGCAAAAGGTTTTGCGGATTTTTTTCTTTTCCTCTGATGGATTTGTCTTCTGCATATCCCACGGCATTAAAATACCTCAAAGAAACAAACCTTATTTTATTTAATTTATCAAACCATTCTAAATTTTCTTCAATAGCTCTTTTAGTATATCCGTAGTAGTTAATAGGCATAATAGGATGTTTTTCGTCTATCGGAGTATATTGGGGCATACCATAAACCGCAGCAGAAGAAGAAAACACAATATATTTAACGTTGTTATTAATCATAGCATTTAAGATGTTAAGAGAACCGGTTAAGTTGTTTTTAGCATAAATTTCAGGTTTTTCCATAGATTCGCCAACTGCTTTTTTTGCAGCCAAATGAACAACCCCGTCAATATTTTGGCTCATAACTTCATTAAGCTGTTCTTCATCTAAAATATCTCCCTTAATAAAAAAAGCGCCTTTAGAAATATTGTCTTCATAACCGCTTGAAAGATTATCATAAACCAAAACCTCAAAACCATCTTCAAGCAGTTTTTTTACAACATGGCTACCGATATATCCTGCACCGCCAATAACCAAAATTTTCTTTTTCATATCAATCTCCAATGCAAACTTTATAAAATTTTAGTTTAATTTTTCATAAATTAAAACCACTTAACACCTTTATCCACATAATCCACAAGCTCAAACTTATTTTTAGTGACTTTATACGTATTTGTTCCATAACAAAGAAAACAACAAAACCCCAAAAAGGATTCTATAAGATGGAAGAACTTGATATAACTCATTTACCCCGTAATACCGAAGCAGAACAAGCTTTAATAGGTGCTCTTTTGAGCAATAACAAAGCTTATGAAAAGGTTTCTGAATTTTTACGTCCGCAACATTTTTCGGACCCTATACATAAAAAAGTATTTGATGTTATGTCACGTCTTATTCAAAAAGGGCACGTTGCAGACGTTATAACCTTGAAAAATTTTTTTGAACAGGAAGGAACATTAAACGAAGTAGGCGGAATATCATATTTAATTAAACTTTCGGAATCATCATCTCCGCTTACCAATGTAGAGTATTATGCTCAGTTTGTATATGATAAATATTTAAGACGAGAGTTGATTTCAACCGGTTATGATATAGCAAGCGAAGCTATGAACGAAAATCTAGATGAAACAACTGCTCA
>JAFYWO010000156.1 GCA_017557925.1 Alphaproteobacteria bacterium
AAATTAATTTAAAATCTATTATCCCCTCAACTAAATTAGATAATACCCAATTAACAAATTTTGATGAACATAAAAAAGAATTAGATAAACCGGAAAGACGTGATGTTTTGCAAATGGTTTTCTTGAATAAAGAAGACGCTGCAAAAGCTTTTGATAAACTTAATTCAGGTGAAGATTTTAATGAAGTGGCAAAAGAATTAGAAGCAGAAAATGCTGACAATCCTACATTAGGAGTTGTTTCTTATGACGAATTGGCAGAAAGTTTAGCTGATGAAGCATTCGGACTTAAAAAAGATGAAATGAAACTTGTTGAAATTGCTGATTCTTGGCAAGTTATAAAAATCTCTGAAATTATACCGGCGCAAGAAGCTACTTTTGAAGAGGCAAAACAAGATATTGAAGCTATACTTACAGAAGAGAATCTTTACGATGCTTTAAGAGACGCAAGAGCAGATATTGATGATGCAATCTCAAGCGGAAAAACTCTTAATGACGTAGCGAAAGAATTTTCTGTAGATATAATGAGTGTAACCGGTGTTAAAGAAGCTGTTGTATTAGAAAATGTTTCCGAAGCACTAAAAGGTATTGCTAAATCTGTTGATTTTAATGAAATGGTATTTTCTTATGGTTTGAATGAGATTAGCTCTACGGAAGAATTTGATGACGGTATAGTTGTTGTTGAAGTAACTGATATTATTGATGCGCATCTACCTGAAATAGGTGAAGTAAAAGATGAAATTATTTCTATTTGGAATGTGCAAGAAAAGAATGCCGTAGCAAAAGAAATTGCCGAAAACATCGTAATTGATATTCAAGAAGGCGGTGATATTACTACAGCTTCAAAAGCTCGCGGATTAGAAGTGTTTATCTCTGAACCTATCAGCAGAAATGAAACTTTTGCCGGCCTTTCTAAATATGATGTGGCAGATTTGTTTTTAGCAAACTCTAACGAAGCCAAAATCTATGAAATGAGCGGAAATAGATTTATTATTGCCGTAGAAGCTGATACAATTAATTTTGTTGATGAATTAAATGAAGAAGATTTAAAAGAAATCAACAAAGAGGCTGAAAGTTCTATTCTGTCTGATATGACAAAGAGTATGTTGGATGCGTATGCAAAAGACTTAAAGATAGAAATAGATTACAAAAAAGCAGGATTTAGCGAATAATGAAAATTGTCTTTATGGGGACACCGGACTTCTCTGTTTCGGTATTAGAGGAACTAACTCAAAAGCACGAAGTTGTTTGTGTTTATACTCGTGAACCAAAGGTTAGCGGTAGAGGTAACAAGATAAACAAAACCCCAATACATTTACTTGCTGAAAGTAAAGGGATTGAAGTTAGATGTCCTAAAACTTTAAGAAGCCTAGAAGAACAAGAAGCATTGAAAACATTTGGTGCAGATGTTGCGGTTGTTGCGGCGTATGGTATGCTATTACCTAAAGAAGTGCTTGAAACATTTCCCAAAGGGTGCATAAATGTTCACGCTTCCCTTTTACCAAGATGGAGAGGTGCTGCCCCCATACAAAGAGCTATTGAAGCCGGAGACTTAAAAAGCGGTATATCCATAATGCAAATGGTTGAAGAATTAGATGCAGGTGACGTTTTATCTTTTGAAGAAGTAGAAATCACTCCGACAATGACCGGACAAATGCTACACGATGAATTATCAAAAATCGGTTCAAAATTGTTGATTAACACTCTCGACAGACTAGACTGCATAACTCCTACAAAGCAGAATGAAGATGGAGTTATTTATGCTAAAAAAATTGACAAGACTGAATGCAAAATTGATTTTAAGGAATCGTCAGACATTATTTTAAGAAAAATAAGAGCTTTTAACCCCTACCCTTCTATGTATTTTATGTATGAAGGTGAAAGATTTAAGATTTTTAGAGCTGAAGCAATATCCTATACCGGCGAAAGCGAAAGAATCCTTGAAGGAGATAAAGAACTTGTTATTTCAACAGGTAACGGCGCTATCAGAGTTCTTGACATTCAGCGTCAGGGAAAGCAAGTTATGGATATTGCGAGTTTATTAAGAGGATTTCAATTTAAAAATGGAGAAAAAGTTTAAAATAATTGTTAGTTTGTTATTTTTTACTTGATTATATAAAATATAAGTATATACTCCCCTTAAATTTTTGTTGAAACTCCGCGGGCGTGGTGAAATTGGTAGACACGCTAGACTTAGGATCTAGTGGCGCAAGCTGTGAGAGTTCGAGTCTCTCCGCCCGCACCATCTTGTTTAAGATGGTGTTTTTTTTGGGAAGTATGTTAATAATGAATATCAAAGAAACAAAATCTGAAGGCTTGAGCCGTGAGTATAGTGTTGTTGTTAGCGCTGATGAATTTAATGCAGAAACAACAAAAAAATTAAAAGAAATCGCTAAAACAGTTAGCATTGCAGGTTTTAGAGCCGGTAAAGTTCCTTTTTCTATGGTTGAGAAAAAGTATAAAGCTAACGCTATGAGCGAAGCTCTTGATGACATTTTGCGTGACGGAACAAATGAAGTTATTTCTAAAAACAATCTTCGTCCGGTATTTACTCCTGATGTTGATTTGAAGAGTTTTGAAAATGGTAAAGATATTGAATTTAGCGTTTCTATGGAAGTTATGCCTAGTATTGAATTAAAAGATTTTAACGGTATTAAGGTTGAAAAACTTGTAGCTGAAGTTTCTGCAGAAGAAATTGAAAAAGCTTTAGGTTATATGTCTGAAAGTCGTCGTGATTCAGAAAAAGTAGAAGAAGACAGAGAAACTCAAAAAGGTGATATTGCCGTTATTGATTTTGTTGGCTCTGTTGACGGAGTTGAGTTTGAAGGCGGAAAAGGCGAAGCTTATCCTTTAGAACTTGGCTCTAATTCTTTTATCCCTGGATATGAAGACCAATTAATCGGCAAAAAAGTTGGAGATGTTGTTGATGTAAAAGCAACTTTCCCTGAAAACTATCACGCAAAAGATTTAGCTGGAAAAGAAGCTTTGTTTGTTACAACAATCAAAGAAATCAGAGTTATCAAAAAAGCTGAAATCAATGATGATTTTGCAAAATCTATGGGTGAAGAAAATCTTGATAAATTAAAAGAAACAATTAAGTCAAGAATCGCTAGAGATTATGACAATGCTTCTAAAATGAAGTTAAAACGTGCACTATTGGATGCTTTGGATAAAGCTTATAGCTTTGAAGTTCCAAATAAGCTTGTTGATATGGAATATGATTCTATCATTAAACAATACGAAGTAGCAAAACAGAATAATCAACTTGACGAAGAAGAAAAAAGTAAAAAAGAAGAAGATTTATTGAAAGAATACAAAGAAATTGCTGTTCGTAGAGTTAAACTTGGTTTGTTATTGGCTGAAGTTGGCAACGAAGCAAAAGTTCAAGTAAATCAAGAAGACATAAACAAAGCTATTATGATGGAAGCTCAAAACTATCCTATGCAAGCAAAAGCTATCTTTGATTACTATTTGAAGAATAAAGAAGCTATTGAACGTTTAAGAACTTCTGTTTACGAAGAAAAAGTTATTGATTATGTATTATCTAAAGTAGAAACAACTGAAAAGACTGTTTCTGTTGAAGAATTATATAACTTTGACGAAAAAGCTGCTTAATTTATAGCATAAATTTTCAATAAGCTCCCGAAAGGGAGCTTTTTTATTGCTTTTAACTATTCCCATTATAATAACAAAGAAAAAACATAAATTTTAAGTGCTTAAATAATTTATTATCATTTTAAGCACAACCTCTATTGTTGATAGAAATAAATCCTTTTTAAGTTATTTGGTAAGACGTAGCTAAAACCCTAAAAAATAATTTATGATTTGTTATTTTATCTTTTTTTTGTTTGATCTAAAATAACCTAATTCTGCTTTGGATGATTACCAAAGTGAGGTTTAGAACCCTCTTTTCAGGTTATCTGCTTTATGCAGATGTAAAACTACCTTTTTGCTGTGGCAGGAAGGTAGTTAATAAGGTATTTATATATCAAATAAGCTACACTATTTCCTGAAAATAGGTTCTAACTTCCTGCCGCCTCTAATCAAGGTGGTATTTTTGTATATGACTAATTTTTGGAGAAATAAAATGGATATTGAAAAATTAGAAAAAATTAATGACCTTAAAGAAAAGGGAATTATTAGTGAAGATGAATTTAACAAAATAAAAGCAGAACTTATAACAGATGCCACAAATAATAAAGATGCAAAAATTGATAATAATAAAAAGAATAGGATAAATTGGAAAAATTTAGGAATGTCATTTTTAATAACTTCTGGTGTATTTATATTAAGTTTTCTGATATTAGGAATAGATGCTACCGATGTTAATATAAAAGGATTTTCATTAGCAGTTAGTATGATTGTTGGTATAATTTATACTTTTATTGCTATAAAATTGGAAACTAAAAAATATAAAAACTGTTGCCCTGCAGGATTTGTATTTATTGGGTGTTATTTAGTAGGTGCAATAGGCATATGGATACTAACTTATGAATTTCTGCAAATTAAACAAGGTAATGCAATTTTAAAGGATTAGAGCAATGGATACAGTCTTATTATCTATTATTCTTTTATTATGTTTTACTCTTTTCATATTTATCACGACCTTACCTATACGAATAACTAAACTTAGAGGAGTTAGTGATGAAGAATTAACAACTATTGCTATTTTAAGTTGGTGTGGTGTGATTTTTTTTGCTATAACTTGGATTATTGCACTAATATTATCTCTTGTTTATAAGCCTAAAAACTGGGTGGATAAAGAAGATTTGCAGCTATTAGATTCCAATAATTTAGAAATATTAGAAAAATTATCAAACTTAAAAGATAAGGGCATAATTTCAGAAGATCAGTTTAGCAAAGAAAAACAAAAATTATTGAAAAATATCTGATTTAGAAAAGAGGTTGTCGTTTAATAACAATCTCTTTTCTTCCCTTTTAATGCAAAAATTTTTAGTGTTTAACATATTTGCTTATTTGCGCTTAAACACAAAAAAACCGGCGTAAAAACAGCCGGTTTTTATTATTTCCTATGAGCAAAGGACTAGTTGTTTTTTGCTTTTGCTTGTGCGGACAAGTCGTCTGCAATACGAGCTGAACGACCACGCAATGCACGCAAGAAATACAATTTTGCTCTTCTTACTTTACCGATACGTGTAACTTCAATTTTAGCTACGTTTGGAGAGTATAATGGGAATACTCTTTCTACACCTTCACCAAATGAAATCTTACGAACTGTGAAAGAAGAATTCAAACCATCGTTTTTACGAGCGATACAAACGCCTTCATATATTTGGATACGTTCTCTATCACCTTCTTTTACTTTGGTGTG
>JAFYWO010000157.1 GCA_017557925.1 Alphaproteobacteria bacterium
GGATTATTGCATTTATTCCGGTGGTGTTTTTTAGTTTGAGCGGAGGTGGCTATGCTCAATGAATTGAATGAGGATATCAAAAAAAAAGAAAGCAATTTTTTGCATTTATATAAAATGGTGCAGGAACGTGAGAAATTTATCAGTAATGAAGCAAAAATTACGCAATATAGTGCGGTATTGAACTTTTTTGTGAAATTTTTGCAGAATCAAGATGAATACTCTGTTAATGTAAAGACTGTTTTGTTTTGGGTTTATATAAAACTTGGCGATATTTATTATGAAGAGGCTTTACAAAATCAAGATAATAGTAAATACTTTTTAGCGGTAGAGTATTATAATCAATCTTTGAGATATGCCATATATTTGGAAGAGAAAAACAGGGTCTTATCAAGATTGAAAAATATATATTATTATCTTGGTGATGAAAAGTCTTTAGTTAAGGTTGAAGAAACTTGGGCTGAAAATCACGAAAGGGAGGATAAATTTGCGGCATATATGTTGCTTGCTAAACAAGCAGAAGTGCCACAAATAAAAGTGTTGTTTTTGGAAAAAGCTTTGGATGAAGTAATGAGTCAAAATGAGGGTTTTTATACCAAATATCAGGATACACTTAATATTTGTAGTCAGTTAACAGCGCTTTATGAGTTGTTAGGAGATAAAGAACAGGCGCAACGTATAAAAAAGTTGCGTGAGAAAACAATGAAACTATTAAACTAGGAGGTTATAATGGCACTTTATACTGCTGATTTATTGATTTTAGGTTCTGGTCCAGCAGGATATTCTGCAGGTATTTATGCTGCACGAGCCGGACTTGATACGATGATTGTTGCCGGAAATCAAGAAGGCGGTCAATTAACTATGACAAGCACAATAGAGAACTATCCGGGATTTGAAGAAATTGGTGGTTATGAACTAATGGATAAAATGAAACAACAAGCGGTTAAACTTGGTGTTAAATGTGTTAATGACCATATTGTTGAAGTTGATTTTTCTGATAGGCCTTTTATTTGCAGTTCACAAAACGGACATTCTTATAAAGCAAGAGCTATTGTTATTGCAACAGGATCTTCTGCTAAATGGTTGGGACTTCCTTCTGAAAAGAACTTCTTGGGCTATGGGGTGTCGGCTTGTGCAACTTGTGACGGCTTCTTTTACAGGGGGAGAACAGTTGTTGTTGTTGGTGGTGGAAATACAGCGGTTTCTGAAGCATTATACTTGGCAACATTGGCAGATAAGGTTATTTTAGTTCATAGAAGAAAACAGCTTAGAGCAGATAAAATTTTGCAAGACAGAGTTCTTAATAACAAAAAAATTGTAGTTGAATGGGATAGTGTTGTAGAAGAAATTTTAGGACAAGAGAATCCTAAAAAAGTTACAGGTATTAAGATTAGAAATGTAGAAACTGATGTAATAAAAACTATAGACGTAGACGGTGTTTTTGTTGCAGTAGGACATCAACCGAATACGGATATATTTAAAGGTAATTTGACTTTAGATGCAAAAGGTTATGTTGTTACTTTTAATAACAGTTCTTCAACCGATGTAGAAGGGGTTTTTGTTGCAGGAGATGTGAAAGAGCCTAAGTATAAACAGGCAATTATCTCTGCAGGTAGTGGTGCTATTGCAGCTATGGACGCAATAGAGTTTTTGGATAGAGAATAGATTTATTTATTTTCTAAAAAAAGAGGTGTTTTAAGTAAACTTAGAACACCTCTTTTGTTGTTATACGTTGAATAAGAAATTTAATAAATCTCCATCTTTTACGATATATTCTTTACCTTCAGAACGCATTTTTCCTGCTTCTTTACAGCCTTGTTCTCCGCCGAATTTTATATAGTCTTCATAAGCGATTGTTTCAGCTCTAATGAAACCTCTTTCAAAATCAGAATGGATAATACCTGCACATTGAGGGGCTTTTGAGCCTTTTATAAATGTCCAAGCACGAACCTCTTTTGTTCCTGCGGTAAAATATGTTTCTAAACCAAGTAGCGAATAACCGGCTTTGATTATTTTTGTTAATCCTGTTTCCTCTAAACCCAAAGCAGATAAAAATTCTTGTTTTTCTTCTTCTGTGTCAAGTTGAGCAACTTCTGATTCTATTGCGGCAGAAATAATAACTGCGCTGGCGCCTTCTGCAGAAGCTTTTTCAAAAACTTTTTGAGAATATTGATTGCCTTCAGAAGCATTTGCTTCATCAACATTACATACATATAAAACAGGTTTTGATGTTAATAATTGGAGCATTTGGTATTGTTTATAAGCATCTTTGTTGGCTTGACTTGGAGCGGCAGTTCTTGCTGGTTTTCCTTCTTTTAGAGCTTTAATGATTGGTTCCATAACTTCTGCTCTTAGGCCAGCTTCTTTATCTCCGCCTGTTTGGGCTTTCTTTTTTGTTTGTTCAAAACGTTTTTCTAGTGATTCTAAATCTGCAATCATAAGTTCAGTTTCTACAATTTCAGCATCACGAATCGGGTCAACAGAACCCTCTACATGAGTGATATTTTCATCTTCAAAACAACGCAAAACATGGATTATTGCATCTGTTTCACGAATGTTAGCAAGAAATTGGTTACCTAATCCTTCACCTTTAGATGCTCCTTTTACAAGTCCTGCAATATCTACAAATTCTAATTGAGTTGGTATAATATTTTTAGGATTAACAATTTTTGCAAGCTCTTGTAAGCGATTGTCCGGAACAGCAACTCTTCCGGTATTTGGTTCTATTGTGCAGAAAGGGAAGTTTGCTGCTTGTGCTTGTATTGTTTGTGTTAAGGCATTAAATAGTGTTGATTTACCAACATTTGGAAGACCTACAATGCCACAATTAAAACCCATAATATATGCTCCTTTAATGATTGTTTTGTGTTTTTTTGGTTATATAGGAGTTATTAAGGTTTTGCAATAAAAAAATAAAATAAAAAACTCATATATTTAAATACGAATTTTTGTTTGCTGCTTAAATAGCAATGAATAATAATTAGGATGATTTTTTTATTATTTGGGGTTTTTCATTATTATCAATACAGGAGTTTTCTTGTTTTTTTATGATAATATAATGTTATAGTTATACGTTTGAATGTTTATTTGGCGTTATGCATTCCAACGATGTTTGAATAGTGTGCAATACCCTTATTGATTAATTCGTTAATAGTGGAGGAAATAAAGTCAAGTTCAGGCTCTAATATATCAAGTTCTTGTTTTGTGAAACGAGATAGAACAAAATTGATGGTATCTTTGTGTGAAAGGGGAGAGCCTACACCTATGCGTATGCGATTATATTCATTTGTAAGATGTGAATCTATATTTTTTAATCCATTATGACCTCCGGCACTTCCTCCGTTTTTAGCTTTTAATTTACCCAAGGTTAAATCTTTATCGTCGTGTATAACGATAATGTTTTGAACGGGGATTTTATAGAATTTAGCAACTTTTGATACAGAGTTACCGGATAAATTCATATATGTTTGAGGTTTTAACAGAAGCACTTTGTTGTTATCTATAGTGCCTTCTGCAATAAGGCCGTCAAATTTAGATTTGAACGGAGCAAAGTTATAGCGGCTGTGTATTTCATCAGCCGCCATAAAACCTATATTGTGGCGAGTTTTAGAATATTCTTCTCCAGGATTTCCAAGACCTACCACTAAATACATTGTGCTCTCTTTTAATTATTTTCTTAAGAAATCAACGTGAAGAGGCATATCTGATACAGGATGGAATTGAACATCTTTACAGATAACCTTTTCGTTTTTGCCATCAACAGAAATTGTGATAACAGATTTGTAGAAATCGCTAACGTTGAGAGCTTTTTCTAATTCTACCGGATGAAGGCTGATGTTAACAACTTCTTTTTTTCCACCATATATAACTGCAGGAACACGGCCTTCTCTACGACATGCGCGAGCTGCCCCCTTACCTGCTTCTTTGCGTAAATTTGCATTAAATGTAATATCTGTCATTTTTTTATCCTTTTTTAAGTTAAATATAACAAACAACCTCCAGGGGTGTTGTTTGTTTTTAAGGTTTTATTCCAAAATATTTTAAAAATCAAGAGTTTTGTATAAAAAAAGCTCCGAACATTAATTTATAAACTTTTAAACGTTTGTTCGGAGCTTTTTTATCGGACTATTTTGTTAGTTTGTGATTTTTTCGCCCTCTAATGAGTATTTCTCAATTTTTGCAGAAGTGCGTAGATTGTTAAATAATTCTTCTACAACTTTTTGAGTTACCATATTCTTTAATTGAGGTTCAATTTCTGTTAAAGGAATTGGTTGAGAAGCTCTGGCATCATTAACCCAAATAATGTGATAACCAAAACTTGTTTTTACAGGAGTTTTTGAATATTCACCTTTATTCATCGCAAATGCTGCTTCAGAGAATTCAGGAACCATCATTTCTTTTGTGAAATATCCTAATTCTACAGCTTGATCTAAAGAATTTTCGCTGGCTAATTTATCAAAGTCTTCACCTTTTTTGAGTTTGTTGATGATTTCTTTTGCTTTTTCTTCAGAATCAGTAAGGATATGTTTTGCACTTACTTCTTTTTGGCTTTCAAATTTAGATAAGTATTCATCATAAAGTTTCTTTATCTCTAAATTTGTTACTTTTTCTTCAACAATTTTTTCAAGATAAAGTTTACGAGCTAAATCTTCTTTTACAGTTACAAGTTGACGTTTAAACTCAGGAGTTTCTTCTATTTTAGCTGTTTTTGAAGCTTGATATACTAATCTTGAATTTATGAAAACATCTAAAGTTTTTTCATAGAACTCTTCAAAAGGAACTTTTTCTTTGATTTGTTGGTGATCTTCATAACTTTGTTTTATGTCATTTATTTGAATGGGTTCATTATTAACGTAAGCGGCAACACCTTTGCTTGCACCTGCGTTTGCATTATATACCTTAAAAGATACAAAAGATGCTACGGCAACGACTACTATAGCAACAGTAGTGATTACAAAACCTAATAGTCTTTTTTTCATAAAATACCTCCAAAAATAAAAATTTTTAATTCTTTTAATCATATATACTTATTTATAAAATATTTAAAGTATTTTTTTATATTGAGTTTATAACTTTTGTTGATAGTATTGACTTTATTTTATATAAACACTAAATGTAGCTATAAGGACATAATATGTAAGGTAAAGAGATGTTAACAGATATTGCACGTAAGATTTTTGGATCAGCAAATGATCGCTTTGTAAAAAAACAATATAAAGTTGTAGAACAAGTTAATGCTTTGGAAGATTGTTTTTCTAAACTTTCAGATGAAGATTTAAGAAACAAAACTCTAGAGTTTAGAGCAAGGCTTAAAGAAGGTGAAACTTTGGAAGATATTTTGCCAGAAGCTTTTGCGACAGTAAGAGAGGCAGCTAAGAGGACTTTAGGGCAGCGTCATTATGATGTTCAGCTGGTTGGCGGTATTGTTTTACATAAAGGTATGATTTCTGAAATGAAAACCGGTGAGGGTAAAACATTGGTCGCAACATTGGCTGCGTATCTTAATGCTATTGAACAAAAAGGTGTGCATATAGTAACGGTTAATGATTATTTGGCAAAACGTGATGCCGAATGGATGGGACAAGTTTATAGATTTTTAGGTTTAACTGTTGATTATATTGTTCACGAAAAAAATGATGCAGAGCGTAAAATAGCTTATAATTGCGATATTACATACGGAACTAATAACGAATTAGGTTTTGACTATTTGCGTGACAATATGAAGTTTTCTATTGAAGAACGTGTGCAACGTGATTTTAATTATGCTATTGTAGATGAAGTTGATTCTATTTTGATTGACGAGGCTAGAACTCCTCTTATTATTTCCGGAGCGGCAGAAGATTCTTCTGAAAAATATGTTTTGGTTAATAGTATTATAAAGAAAATTGAAGCAAAAGATTACGAAAAAGATGAAAAAGCAAAAAATGTTACATTAACGGAATCCGGTATGGAACATGTTGAAAAGCTTTTGATTGAAGCGGGTTTGATTGTTGATGGCAGTTTGTATGATATTAAGAATGTGTCTCTTGTAAATCACGTTAATCAGGCTTTGCGTGCTAATGTAATGTTTGTTAAAGATGTGGATTATCTTGTTCGTAATAATCAGGTAATGATTATTGATGATTTTACCGGACGTGTTATGGAAGGGCGTCGTTACAGTGATGGCTTACACCAAGCAATAGAAGCAAAAGAAGGTGTTGAAATTCAATCTGAAAATAAAACTTTAGCTTCTATTACTTATCAAAACTATTTCCGTTTATATCCGAAGCTTTCAGGTATGACCGGAACGGCTATGACGGAAGAAGCTGAGTTTTCTGATATTTATAATTTGTCTTGTGTAAGTATTCCGACAAATAAACCTGTTTTGAGAAAAGATGAGCAAGATTGTATTTATAGAACAGAAAAGGAAAAGTTTGTTGCTATTATTGATACAATTAAGGAATGTTATGCAAAAGGACAACCTGTATTAGTGGGAACAGCTTCTGTTGAAAAGTCAGAATGTATAGCAGAATTGTTAAAAAAACAAACAGATATTAAGTTTGAAGTTTTGAATGCAAAACAACACGAGCGTGAAGCTATGATTGTCGCTGAAGCCGGTAGATATGGTGCTGTTACTATTTCTACAAATATGGCAGGTCGTGGAACAGATATTCAACTTGGCGGTAATTTTGATATAGCCTTAAAGAAACGTTTAACAGGAAATGAAAGTGAAGAAGAAATTGCAGAGATTAAAAAAGAGGTTGAATTAGAAATACAAGAAAATAAACGAAAAGTTTTGGAAGCTGGTGGATTGTATATATTAGGAACTGAACGTCACGAAAGTAGACGAATCGATAACCAACTTCGTGGGCGTTCCGGTCGTCAAGGTGACCCCGGTTGTTCTAAGTTCTTTTTATCTTTAGAAGATGATTTGATGAGAATTTTTGGTTCTGAAAGAATGTCTGAAGTTTTGAAACGATTAGGACTTCCAGAGGGAGAGGCGTTGGTTCATCCTTTCATCACAAAGGCTTTGGAAAAGGCACAACAAAAAGTTGAAGAAAGAAACTTTGATATTCGTAAAAGTTTGTTGAAATATGATAACGTGATGAATGAGCAACGTAAGGTTATTTATGAACAGCGCAAAGATCTTATGTCCGTTAGTGATATTTCTGAAACTATTGTAGATATGCGTCATGATTATTTGGCTTTGGTTGTTAGTGATAGTATTGCTATAGGAACAAGTCCGGAAGAATGGAATATTCAAAAATTAAAACAAGATATTTTTGCGACAACCGGTATGTCTTTGCCTGTTGATGAATGGGCTAATCGTCCAGAGATAGACAGTGAAGATATGTTAGAACTTATTATTAAAGAGGTTGATAAGAATATTGAACTGAAGAATGAAGGTATACATTCTGAAACTTTGCGCTTAATAGAAAAGAGTATTATGTTGCAGGTTTTAGATCAGTTATGGACAGAACATATTGCTACTCTTGATTTAATGCGACATACTATAGTTCTTCGTGCTTATGGTCAGAAAGACCCTCTTAATGAGTATAAAAGAGAAGCTTTTAATATGTTTTCTGATATGTTGGACTTATTAAAAGAGAAAGTTACCGTTATTATCTGCAGAACGATTATAAAGGAAAGCAGTGAGAAAGAATTAAAGGCTCAAGAGCAGTTAAGGCAAAATAAAAAAATGAATGCTATCCACGAAAGTATGGATGGAACTGAAGCGCCTGAAAATAAAACTGCAGAAGATAAAAAATCTAATGTTGATGAAATTAAGTGGGGTAATGTTTCAAGAAATAGTTTATGTCCTTGCGGTAGCGGAAAAAAGTATAAACATTGTCACGGGAAGGTTGCGTAGTAAGGATTTGTGTTATGCTTAAAAAGCCTTTATTAGAAATAAAAAATTTGTTTGCGAAAGTTGGCGATAAAGAAATTATAAAAGGTCTTAACCTTGTTATAAATGAAGGTGAAGTGCATGCTATAATGGGGCCTAACGGAGCAGGAAAATCTTCTTTGTCATATATATTAAGTGGTAAGGATGGATATGAGGTAACAAGTGGCGAAATTTTATTTAAAGGCAAAAATCTTCTTGAATTAAATACCGAAGAAAGAGCTAGAGAGGGAATGTTTCTTTCTCTTCAATATCCTACAGAAATTCCGGGTGTTGTGGTTTCTAATTTTTTGAAGCATTCACTTAATGCTGTTAGAAAATATAAAGGCGAAGAAGAACTTGATACCGTTGCTTTTATGAAGTTGTTAAGATTAAAGGCTTCTGAATTAGGTATAAGTCCGGAAATGTTGAAACGTTTTGTTAATGTAGGATTTTCAGGTGGTGAAAAAAAGCGTTTTGAGACTTTGCAGATGGCTCTTTTAAAACCTGTTTTTTCTATTTTAGATGAAATTGATTCAGGACTTGATATTGATGCCTTAAAGACTGTTTCTGAAGGGGTTAATGCTTTAAGAAGAGAAGATAATTCATTTTTGGTTATTACCAATTATCAAAGATTACTTTCTTATATTGTGCCTGATGTTATTCATATTTTTGCAGATGGTAAAATTATTAAATCAGGTGACAAAGAGTTGGCTATTGAACTTGAGAAAAATGGTTATGCTTCTTTTTTGAATGAGGAAAAAAATGAAGAATAACTCTTTGATTAAAGATGTTGAGTTGTTTTTAGATGATAAGCCTAGTGTATATGCTTTAAGAAGTAAGGCTCGTTTGGTTGTTGAAAAAGTTTTTTTTAGTAAAAAAGATGAGGCTTGGAAATATACGGATGTTAGAGAAATTATAAATAAAGACTTTGAGATTGTTGCTGATAATGATGGATGCAAAAACAGTTGTGCTTGTGGGAACGAGTGTAATGAATGTGACGATGTTTTTATAAAAATTAAGTTTTGCAATGGGAGAATCCATATAGAAGATTATAATTTACCCAAAGGTATAAAAGTTGTTGTTTTGCCGGAAGTTTTATATGAGGGTGAGTATAAAAAATATTTATACGGAACTTTTAATATTGAAGAACATCCTTTTGCGGCATTAAATGGTGTTTATTTGGAACAAGGTGTCGTTATAGAGGTAGAAAAAGGGGTTAAAAATTTAAAGCCATTAGTTATATGCTATAATAGTGATGATAGTGAAAACAGAATGTTTAACATTCATAATATGATTATTCTTGGAAAAGGTTCTGAGTTAGAAATTGTTGAAGATTATAAAAACTCGTCAGAGAGTTGTTATTTAATGAATGTTGTAAATGAGTTTTTTTTGGATAATGATAGTGTGTGTAGACATTATAAAGTGCAAAAAGAAAGTTTTAATGCGTATCATACTGTATTAAATGGTGTTAAAGTTTATGAAAACGCAAATTACAAACAGTTTTATTTGGCAAAAGGCTCAAAATTATCTCGTAATGAAACACTGATAAATTTAGAAAAAGTAAACGCTAATGCTGAAGTTTATTCTATGTATATAGGTAAAAGCGGTTGTTTGACAGATATTACTACAAATATAAACCATAAAGTAAAAAACACTTCTTCCACACAATATGCTAAAGCAGTTCTTGAAGAAAACAGCAAGGCTTGTTTTCAAGGAAAGGTGCGTATTGAAAAAGATGCTATAAGAAGTGTTGGTAACCAGTTGCATAAAGCTCTTTATTTAGGTGATGGTGCAGAACTTAATTGTAAGCCAGAATTAGAAATTTATGCAGATGATGTAAAGTGTTCTCATGGAGCAAGCAGTGGTGAAATTGATGGAGAACAACTGTTTTATTTAACATCTCGTGGTATTGGTATAGATGATGCCAAAAAAATGCTGATAGATGCTCATTTGGAAGAAATTTTACAATTTATAGAAAATGAACAAATTAAAGAAAGGTTTTTTTTATAATTTTTTTTGTTTAGTATTCTTCTTTAAATAAGTGTTTTTCTTGAAATTGTAGGTGTAAAATCCAATAAGTTGTTACTGAGAGTATTGCGTATGTTAGCATAAATTCACTCATAAAGTAGAATAGGATATTGTTTTTTTCTATACTGTTTATTGTAAATATGATTATTGACTTAAATATCCAAGAAAAAAACATAAATGATAGTAAAAACCAAATAAGAAATTTATATAAGTTATCAAATATTGTCCAAAAAGTTTTGTTTAATAACATATATTTTTTGTTTTCTATAAAACGATATGTAAGAACATTGTTTAGTAAATAGATTAAAGCTATAAATATAATGAAGGAAAATAATGTAAAATAACCTAACTCAAAGAAAAAGTTGGGGGTTGCTTTTCTGTGTGCCAGTATATAGATTGAAGTTATAATAGCTGTCCAGGCTGTTATATTTAAAAATATTATGAGAAGTGTTTTTAAATCTTGTTTGTAATTTTTGGTTTTTATTGCCTGTTTTATAGAAATGTTAGTTGAAGTAATAAGTAACAAACGGTTGGCATATATAGCATTGGTTATCCAAAAAAACATTATAGAAATAATAGAAAGCAAAGGAGAATTTGAGCACAATTTTAAAGTTGTGTTATTGAAATTACATAAATAGCTCCTGCCCAAAAGAAAGGTTGTTGTTGTTAGGAATAATGCAAAAATCAATGTTAAGCGTAAGTAATTTTTATTATTTTTTATTACAGTAAAAGGATAGAAAAGACCTTGCCAAAATGGTAAAAATGTTTGATTGTTTGGTTTATTCATTTTATTCTCCTTTAAATTTCTTTGACAGAAGTGACACCCGGAATATTTTTTAGACGAGTTAACATCATATTATCTGCAAAAGCATAGCCCCCTTCAAGTTCTATAGATACTTCCCAATCCTTAAGTTCCGGCTCTATGTAAACTTTGTTTGTTCCTCGTCTGTCTGTATAGAGAATCTTTTTTACTTCTGTTACGGCTGAGATATTGGATATGGTAATTATTAAGCCTTTGGCTTGTTCGGCTATTGCTTCATCTATTGTTCTTACGGAATTTATTTGTATACGAGGATTGTCTTCTTCTGTTTGTTTTGTGATAGTTATTTTTACTAACAAAGGGCATCCTGTATTTATGGTATCTTCGTATTTTGCAAGAGCATCAGAGAAAAGCATTCCTTCTATATTTCCGGTGGTATCTGATATGTTTAAAAATGCGTATTTGCTTCCGGATTTGGCGATGCGTTTTTGTAAAGATTCTACACAACCTGCAACAGTTGCTTTTATGCTATCTCCGGTTTTTATATTTGCAAGAAGGTCTATGCAGTTTTTAATTCCAAGTTTTTTTAAGCTATCGTGATATACATCTAACGGATGAGCAGAAAGATAAAAACCAATAACACTTGCCTCTAAGCGAAGTTTTTCTAAATCAGGCCAATCAGGAGCATCGGAAAGTTTTACTTTTGAAGAATATACTTCCGCTCCAAATAATGAAGATTGTGCGCTGGTTTTCATTTCTGTTGCAGAAGATATATTTTTTAAAATTGTTTCCATATTAGCATAAAGTTTGCCACGCTTAGGTTCTATACAATCAAATGCACCTGCTTTTATAAGTTGTTCCAGTTGTTTACGGTTTAATTGTTTTGCATCTACACGATTGATAAAATCTGATATGTCTTTGAATTTACCGCCTTTATTTCTTGCTTCTATGATAGCATTCATATTAGCCTCGCCGACACCTTTTATTGCGCCGAGAGCATATCTTAGTTTACCGTTTTGAACGCTGAATTTAGCTAATGATTCATTTATATCAGGTTTTAATACCTCTATTCCTAATGTTTTGCATTCAGCTTTAAATATGGCTAATTTATCTGTGTTAGTAATATCTAAATCCATAACAGCGCACATAAATTCTACGGGGAAGTGAGCTTTTAGGTATGCGGTATGGTATGAAACCAAAGAGTAAGCTGCAGCATGTGATTTATTAAAACCATAAGAGGCAAACTTTTCCATTTGGTCAAAAATGCTTTTTGCAACTTCTTCATCTATGCCGTTTTTAATAGCTCCCTCGGTAAACATTTTGCGTTGTTTAGGAATTTCGTCACGCATTTTTTTACCCATAACCTTACGGAGTTTGTCTGCACCTCCCATAGTATAACCACCCAACTCTCGGGCAATCATCATAACTTGCTCTTGGTATACCATAATACCATATGTTTCTTTTAAGATAGGTTCAAGGGCAGGGTGCAAGTATTGTATTTCTTCTTCACCATGCTTACGTTTAATAAATGTCGGTATGTTATCCATAGGACCGGGACGATAAAGAGAAACAATAGCAATCAGGTCCTCAAAACGGTCGGGACGAATTTGTTTGTGAACATCTTTCATTCCAGCTGATTCAAATTGGAAAACGGCGGTGGTTTTACCCTCTTGCAACATTTTGTATGTTTGTTCGTCATTAAGCGGAACTTTTTCCATATCTAAATCTATACCGTGAGATATTTTTATCCAGTCAATAGCGCGTTGTATCACGGTTAGAGTTTTTAATCCCAAAAAGTCAAACTTGATAAGCCCCGTTTCTTCTACAAATTTCATATCATACATTGTAACAGGCATATCTGCTCTTGGGTCTTTATAGAGAGGGACAAGTTGGTCTAGAGGTCTGTCGCCAATAACAACACCAGCAGCGTGCATTCCGGAGTTTCTGTATAAACCTTCCAGTTTTATAGCTATTTCAAATAATTTGTTAATTTGTGGGTCGTTTTGGCGCATTTCTTCAAGTTCAGGAACTTGTTCCAATGCTTCCGGTAAAGTAGGGTTTTTGCCTTGAGAACCGGCAGGAATCATTTTAGAAATTTTGTCTGCTTGTGAATAAGGCATTTGGAGAACTCTGGCTACATCACGAATTACGGCTTTTGATTGGAGTTTTCCATAAGTGATGATTTGCGCAACGTGGTCAAATCCATATTTTTCTTGAACATATTCTATTGTCTTGTAGCGATTTTCTTGGCAAAAGTCTACGTCAAAGTCGGGCATATTTACACGTTCCGGATTTAGGAAACGTTCAAACAGTAAGTCTAGCTTTAGAGGGTCTAATTCTGTAATTTTTAGCGCCCAAGCAACGATTGAGCCAGCACCTGAACCACGACCTGGACCAACAGATACACCATTTGCTTTTGACCACTTGATGAAGTCTGACACGATTAGAAAATATCCGGGGAATCCCATTTTTTTGATGACACACAATTCATATTCCAGTCGGGAATAATATTTTTCATCAATTATTTGCCTATCTTCTTTGCTTTGCGTGTCATTATATACCGCAATTTTCATTCTCTCATCTAGTCCTTTGTAGGCCTCTTCGGTAATATATTCATCTTGAGTCCTACCTTTTGGACATTCAAAAATAGGAAGAAGAGGGTCAACTTTTTTGGATAAGTAGTTACAAAGTTTTGCTATACGAACAGTGTTTTGCAGGGCTTCCGGTAAGTCTTTGAATAATTCCACCATTTCTTCTTCTGACCGAAGACGGTTGTTTATGGAATAACGACGTCTGGAATCGTTTGCTACATAATCACTTGATGATATACAAACCAAAGCGTCATGCGCTTCATACATTTCTTCATCTAAAAAAAATACTTCATTGGTTGCAACAAGTGGAATATTTTGTTCGTATGCTATGTTTATAAAGTCTTCTTCTGTTTTTAGTTCTTCATCAGTACCTATACGAGATATTTCTATATATAAACGTTCGTTGAATATTGATTTTAAGCGAGAAGCAAAATCTTTTGCTTCTTCTTTTCTGTTTTCCAGTAAAAGTCTGCCAATAGTTCCTTCTGTGCCTCCACTTAGAGCTATTAATCCTTCATTATAATCTTTTAAGTTTTCTAAGGTTAGTTGTGGCGCCCATCCAAGAGCAGTATTGTCTAAATAAAATTGTTTCATTAGTTTCATAATGTTATTATAGCCGGTAGAATTCATAACTAATAAAATAATTTTATCCGGTTCCAATTCTTTTCCTTTTGAGCGCAGAAGATTATCTGAGTCTTCGTTTCTTAGTAAAAATTGGCAACCCATAATAGGTTTTATGCCCTTGTCAGAGGCATATTTTGAAAAAGCCTTACCACCAAACATATTGGCACTATCTGTAACAGCAACGGCAGGAACACCCATAGAGTGTAATTTGTCCATCAGTTTTGGAAGCATTATTGCACCTTGAGCAAGTGAATATGCTGTATGGACTCTTAAATGCACAAATCTGGGGTCTTTCATTTTATCGGCTTTTTCCTTGTGTTTTATGTTTGGTTGATTTTAGCATAGGTTTATTATTTCTCAACAGTTATTTTGGATATAGGTTGATATTTAAAATACAGAAGATTAGACTAAAGGTAGGTTTTATATGAATTTTGGTTTTCAATGAATATTGGAAGAAATTTTAATTAGTAGTGTTTTAGAAAAAATCCCGAAGTTTTTGGCTCCGGGATTTTTTTAAGGTTATTATTTTTTTTCCAAATTGTGTAAGAAGCGGTTTAGCAACATAACACCGAATCCACTAGAACCTTCAGGATACATAGGTTTTGATTTTTCTACCTTGTCAACACCTGCGATATCTAAATGCGCCCACGGAGTTTTATTAGGTAAAAACTTCTCTAAAAAACAAGCAGCGGTTATAGAACCGGCAGAACGACCGGCAGAGATATTTTTAAGGTCGGCTATATCTGATTTTATCTTTTTACGATAATTATCAGTAAGAGGGAAACGCCATAGCTGTTCTCCTGATTGTTCACCTGCAATACTTAATAATTCTGATAGGCAATCATCATTAGAGAAAAGCCCAGCCATTTCATCTCCGAGAGATATTATTATTGCTCCTGTTAAGGTTGCTATATCTATGATGCGTTCCGGTTTATATTCACGTTCAACATAGGTTAAACAATCGCCAAGAACGAGACGACCTTCGGCATCTGTGTTTAAGATTTCTACTGTTTGTCCGGATAGAGAGGTTACAATATCTCCGGGACGAGTTGCGGTGCCTGAAGGCATATTTTCTACAAGGCCAACGATACCTACTACGTTTAAGTTTAATTTTTGTTGAGCTAAAGCCTTTAATGAAGATACTACAACTGCAGAGCCAGCCATATCTTGTTTCATATCACCCATACCTTGAGACGGTTTTATAGATATACCGCCGGAATCAAAAGTCACGCCTTTACCAACAAGAGCCACATCATAACCTTCTTTCTTTTTGTTACCTTTATATTCTAAAATACAAACATAAGGGTCATTACAAGAGCCTTGAGATACTGAAAGCAACATATTAAAACCTTTTTTCTTTAAGGTTTCTTTGTTTAATATTGTTATTTTTAAACCAAGATTTTCAAGACGTTTAATGTCTGCTGCGTAGATTTCCGGTGTTAAATTATTTGAGGGTTCATTGGTTAAATCACGAGCATAACGAACGGCATTTGTCAGGGCTTTTGTGTGTTCATAATATTTTTTATCTAAATTTTCTTTAGAAACAAAATTTACGGTTTCTAATTTTGGAAATTCTGAGGCTTTTTTTTGAGTAAAATATTTATCAAAAGAATATGAGGCTAATTCTATGCCAAGTCCTAAGGCATTTGCAATATCTTTTGAGGAGAAGTCAGTTTTTGGTAGGTGGCGTGCATAAATGGTTGCAGAAGAAAATTCTTTTATTCTTTGATATAATTTTGCACCTAAAGTGTTAATGTCAAGAGTTGTGCAGAGGTTGTTTGTTCTTAATAAAACAACGATTTCTTTTATCGTATCAAGAA
>JAFYWO010000158.1 GCA_017557925.1 Alphaproteobacteria bacterium
TTCCTAAAACACCAGTTTAAAAAGGTTAAATTCTTTTTCACAAAAGCAAATTCAGGAGGCAACATTCCCCAGTATTTTTTAAGTTCTATTGAGCGCTTGTACCTATGATTATCTCTCTTGAGATTTTTTAAGATATATTTTATGTCTTTATTTAAAATAACTTCATCCATTAACTTTCCCCTTATGAAATTTTCAGGCAAAGTTGAAACTTTACCTTTTGTTTTGATAACGATAGTTCAAGTAGTCCGATAGTCCAATTAAGTAAGGGGTATTTTGTGTTTTGTTTATACTTCCCCCGGTTATTGCAAAGCTTTTAAATTTTAAGATGTTTTTAAAGTGCATATTGCTCTTTGTGACATCTTATATTTGCAATCTGTGTAAAAAACACTTAATAGTAGCATTATATATTAAACTTCATATAATGTCAATATGAAAACTATGACTTGCAAAAAAATATTTTTAAAAAGAGTATTTTTTTTGCAGTTTTTTAGGAGAAAGTATATGGCAAATTTTGAAGAAATAAGGGAAAAAATTGATGAAAGAATTACAGCTCTTGGACTTACTTACAGAGATGTATCGCTAAAAATAGGGCGCAAGGATTCATATATTCAGCAGTATGTAAAGTATGGTTTTCCTAAAAGGCTTAAAGAGGTAGATAGAAAAAAAGTGGCTGTTGTTCTTGGTATGGATGAAAAAGAATTGGTTGATGATGAACTTATGGTTGATGTTCTTGATGGCGAACTTGTTTATAAAGATGAGGTTAGCGGTAAGATTTTTGATTTTTTTAATTTAGGAATTTATGGTTTAGGGGGAAATTGTATCGGTGAAAAGCTTGTTGGCAAGTTGATGTTTGACAAACATATATTTAATGATTTGATTAGCGAAGAAGATAACCTTAAAGTGATAAGGTATATCGGTGATGATATGCAAGGTTTGATTGATGATAAAAGTTTGGTGGTTTTTGATGTAAATAAAAACAGATTTATGGGCGATGGTGTTTATGTGATAAAAATCGGTGAGAATTTTTTTGTAAAAAGATTGCAGTTTTTGGGCGAGGGTGAATTTATGGTGATTTCTGATAATAAGCAATATGAAAGTTGGATTGTAAGCTCGGATAAGTTGGTAATATTAGGAAAAGTCAAAGGCGTTTTTAATTGGCGTATGTTTTAAAAGCAAAAAAGATATAAGGATTTTTCTTTGTGGTCTAGAAAAATTGATAGGTAGGCTTTTGAATGGATTGCCACGCTACGCTCGCAATGACGGGGTAGGGGAGTATGTGGCAAAATAGCAAGAGAGTTGTAGTAGCACGAGGAGTTTCCCTCTTTTCGTCATCACGAGGAGCAAATGCGACGTGGTGATCCATAAATTGCTTGCTAAAAATCAAACTTAATGTTATGTTTCTTAAAAATTATCTTTTAAGGAGTGCATTATGGATACTCGTGAACTGAGTAATCTTTTAGGGCAAAAAATAATAGAGACTATCAAAGATAAAAAAATGTCTAAAGATATGAAGTTTACGAAAATTAAATTTCTTTTAGGCAATGGAGCAAATGTTGAAGCTAGAGATGGTGATAATAAAACCCCATTGATAGTAGCATCTGAATTTGGAGAAAAAAATATTGTAAGCTTGTTACTTGAACGCAGGATTGATATTGATGCTGAGGATTGTTTGGGACATACGGCTTTAATGATGGCTTCTAAATTTGGATATAAAGATGTTGCAGAGCTTTTGATAGAAAAAGGTGCTAATGTTAATGCAATAGATGATAGAAACTTGACTGCGTTGATGTGGGCTTCAAGATTTAATTGTAAAGAGATTGCTGAACTTCTGCTTCAAAAAGGTTGTGACGTTGATAAGGTAGATGAAACGAGGAAAAACGCATTTTTGATTGCAAGTGCCAGCGGAAGTAAAAAGATTGTTGAACTGCTGTTAGAACGAGGGGCGGATATTGAATTTTATGATAATGATAAAATGGGGGCTTTGATGTGGGCTTCCAGAAACGGTCATAAAAAAGTTGTGGAATATTTGCTCAGTAATGGTTCTGATATTCAAGCAAAAGATTATAGAGAGTGGACGGCTTTGCACGAAGCCAGTTGTAGCGGATATGAGGATATTGTAAATATTTTACTTCAAAAGGGTGCTGATGTTAATGCAAAAAGTATTGATGGCTGGACACCTCTGATTTTGGCTGCTTGTTGTGGTAATGATGAAGTTGTAGAAGTTTTGGTTGAGAAAGGTGCGGATTTGGAGGCAAAAAATTATCGCAATAATACGGCTTTGATGTTAGCCTCTCAAAATGGACATACAAAAACTGTTGCGATATTAAAAAAAGCTAAAGAAAATTCCTATAACCAAGATATTTTATTTTCTAAAATATTTAATAAAAATAGATAGATAATATAATAAATTAGTGATGTTAAAAGAGTTTTTTGTTTGACATTTTTGATAATTTAGTGTATACTTTTGGTTAGGATTTAATGTTGGGAGTAAAGAATATGCTAAAGATTACTTTTCAGGGGACGAGTGGAGCGTATTCTCATATTGCTTGTTGTAATTTGTTTCCGGATGCTTATTATATTGCTTCAGATACTTTTGAAGAAGCTATGGAAATGGTGGAAAACGATATTGCAGACTATGCCGTAATTCCTGTTGAAAATTCTAATGCAGGCAGAGTTGCTGATGTACATTTTTTGTTATCTCAAACCGGTCTTAGTATTGTCGGAGAGTATTTTTTAAGAGTTGAACATCAGTTGTTGGGGCTTAGTGATGCGGAATTGTCTGATATTTCGGTAGCAGCTTCTCATCCTCAGGCTTTGGCTCAATGTTCCGGTTTTTTGAAAAAACATTCTATTAAAGCTATTGGTGAAATTGATACCGCTAAATCTTGCGAAAGGATTGTTGAAAAACAAGATAAAACAAAGGCGGCAATTGCTTCTAAGTTGGCAGGAGAAATATATGGACTTAAGGTTTTAGCTTCTAATATTGAGAATGACATCAACAACACTACAAGGTTTTTGGTGATGAAAAAAACTAAGGTTATGCCTATGTATGACGGAGGAGTTTTTATTACTTCTTTGCTCTTTAAGGTAAAGCATATTCCTTCGGCTCTTTATAAAGCATTGGGAGGGTTTGCTACTAATGGTTTAAACCTTAATAAAATTGAAAGTTATGTGGTTGACGGGAATTTTGTTTCGGCACAGTTTTATGTTGAGGTTGAGGCTCATCCTTATACCAAAGAATATAAAAATGCGCTGGAGGAGTTGGAATTTTATTCTCAGTCGGTTACTTGGCTTGGAACGTATAAAAAATGTATAAAATGATTTTAATGTCTTATGTGAAAACATAAGACTTTTTTTAGTGATTTTTTTAGGCGCATAAGGTGTATGGGTGATGACATCCAATAGATTAGATAACAATGGATAAGGTCGTAGTTCTTTCTTTTTTTACAAGCTATCGGTTGTTTATTTAACTTATTGGTAATGAGATGATGTTGTTAGATTAAATCTTGTTATTTATCCATAATCAGAGAGTTTATTTACAAAGTATCAATAAAAAAAAGAGACTCTATGAAGAGCCTCTTTTTGATTAAACGTTTACAGATATTATTTTAATCTGTTAATAGCGTTTTGAATTGGATCGTAATCAATTGCACGAAGTGGTGAACCGTTGATAATCAATGTTGGAACGCCACGAACTTCTACGTTACGAGAAAGTTCAGCAATTTCGTTGAATTTCTTGTTAACAACTTCGCCGTCCATCATTTTTTTGATTTCTTCAATGTTGTAACCAGCTTCTTTAACTGTATCATAGATTACATCTTCTGTGATAGAGTTCTTTGATGATAACAATGCTTCATAGAAGTTGATGAATTTTTTGCTATCAATTTCGTTAGCAGCTAACAAAGCTTTTGCAGCTGTTTGAGAAGTAGCGCTCAAGAAAGCAACAGGTTTTAAGATGATACGAACATCTGGGTTGTTTTTAGCAACTTTCATCATAGCAGGAGCTACACGTTTGCAGTAACCGCAGTTGAAGTCAAAGAATTCAACGATAGTGATTTTTGCATCTTTTGGACCAATGAAAGGAGAATTTTCAATATTGTGTAATTCGCCTAAATAATTTTTGTAGTTTTCTTCACTTCTTCTTTGGCGTTCTTGTTCTTCTTGACGGTGAGCAGCTTCCATAGCCTCACGAATAACTTTTGGATTAGCTTTAATATAAGCTTCAACACTTGAATCAATGTTAGCAGGTGCTTGTGCTACAACAGGAGCAGGAGCTACTGCAGGAGCTTTGTTATTTGCGTTAACAACTATACTACTAGCTACAACACTCAAAACTACGGAAGATAAAACTGTGATAATATTTTCTTTCATATTTCCCATCCTTAAAAAATTAGATTATGACTTATGTGAAATTAACTTATTAAAAAAA
>JAFYWO010000159.1 GCA_017557925.1 Alphaproteobacteria bacterium
CAACGAAGATTTCTTATATAATGCACAAGCTGGTCATGATAGAGAATATTATAAAGAAAAAGATGCCTCCAAATCTAAAGCAATTATCAATATAGAAAACACAGGCTCTGGCGATATTTATGGCCTAAAATCGTCATCTTATGTTTATAACGCTTACTCTTATTACGATAGTGATGCAGAAGGCAAAATCCGTATAAGCAATGACGGAACAGGTAATGCTTATGGTATGTTTGGTGAATATATTAATAATGCTTATGCAATTTCTGAAAATGATAACTATCACGCCACCGCAAACGGTTATGTTAATATCTTGAATAAATCTTCTGGCAATGCTTACGGTATGTTTGGTAAATATATAAGCAACAACAGTTCAACTGGAAGCGAAACCCAAAATTCTGTTATAGAAATGGCAAACGTAAGCTCTGGTCTTGCTGTTGGTATGTATGCAAAAGATGGACACGCTGAAAATACCGGCAACATCAAAATCCATAACTTAGGCAACGGAACAGCCGTTGGTATTTATGCCGATGGATATTCTGGGGTTACAAACACAGGTTCTATAACCATAGACCGCACAGCTTATACAGATGATATGGCGACCGATGATACTTCTGATGATGTAACTCATAAAGCACAAACTTCAAAAGGAGGATTAGCTATCGGTATCTATGGTGGCTTCAATAGTAATATTACAAACGAAGGAACAATTACTATAAATGATGCTGATGAGGCCTATGGTATCTATGCCGAAAAAGGCGCAACCGTAACAAACAACGGCCAAATCATCATAGACGGCAACACAAGCCACGCAAATGCTATTAAACTAAACGGCGGAAAATTATTCCAAGATGGTATTTTAATAGCAGGCTCAGAAACCACCGCTCAATGTATGCTTATGTCTATCCCCACCCTACTCTCAACAGATATAGAACCTATCCAAAATACAGAGCAAACACCAATCAAACAAGAAGCATCTCTAAACCTTAATGACTTTGACGGAACAGTTATTGCTTCTGCAACATCGCAATTTATTGTTGAAGGTTCTATTTCAGGAGATTTATTGATTAACAACAACGTTGTGTCAAAAGGTTTTGAAACAGAATATAGAGTATCAGATATGATACAAGCAAGCGACACAAGCAACTTAAACCTTATTTCACAATCTGCAATGTTTGATGCCAAACTTGAAAACGGAAAAGATACCGTTATGACAATGAAGTCTTTTGATGAGGTATTTAAGAATAAATCTTTTGCAAACTTCTTAGAAAATAACTATGCTTTACAAAACAACGAAGCATTGTTTGGAGATTTGAAATCTAAAGAAACCCTAAAATCCCTAAACAACTTTGCTAATGAATTGTTTGGAAAAGATATGTTCTCTCGCTTTGCCTTTGAAGATTTGATGATTATGAGAGAATTAAACTTTGACATCAATAACAAACTGTTTAATAATACAGAAGATTATATATCAATCGGTTCAACCACATCTTCATTTGCATTCTCAGGTGACAGCAGATATTCATTAACCAGCTCAAACTTTGGCAATTATAGTGTTGGTATAAGTGTTGCATTTTCAGATATCAATAGCGAAGATGACAATGATGACAACCAAAGAAACGACACAATGTATAACATAGCTGCTCCTATCGGTTATCAAATTAACAACCTAAAACTTATAACCACTCCAAGAATTGGTTATTCTTACGGCACATACGACCGTAACGGCTTTAATGATGAAATTTACGAGGGAACAGTTGAAAAACAAATGTTTGCGTTGATGAACGAGGCTCGTTATCCTCTACAAGTAAAAGGCTGGAACATTTCTCCATCTGTAGAATTGAATTTCATAAACTACCACCTCTCCGGTCATGAAAACAATAAAGCATATAGCTTAAAAATTAAATCTCAAAACACCTACTCTATTGAAGCAGGACTTGGAATATATGCAAACAAAGAAACAGAGCTAACCAAAAACAGTTCATTAAACTTCAATGGTGGCCTATCTGTTTATCACGAATTTGCCGACCCTCATAAAATGGAATTAGGAATGAGAGGAATGTCCGGAACATTTACCCTAAGAGATGAAAACCGTTCTGATAACAGAGCCGTTGTCCAGTCTGAAATTGAGTTCAAACATAACAATATATCTCTAACCGGTAACGTAATATCATATATAGACCGCAAATCAGAAACAGAAGCATCCATAGACTTTAGATTTGATTTCTAAGGATAGTTTCTCCGGATAACTATATAATTTTAAAGGAACTGAACCACACA
>JAFYWO010000160.1 GCA_017557925.1 Alphaproteobacteria bacterium
AAACATAAGTTCCTTAATGCTCACTATCTAAATGAAAATACAATCTGTATAATTGCAAAACGTGATCAATTCTGATACAACCGGCAAACTTCATATTTGCTTCTAAAATTCTTCTATAAGGTTCATAACCTTTATCTTGCAATTTAGAAGGATTAAACCCAAGCACATTCCAAATTTGTCCGGTTGGCGACAATTCATCAGGAGTTGCTCCTGCAGAACCCTTAATAAATAAATCCTTATAAAACCAAGCTTCAAAACCTTTAGGAGAAGCACCTACAGCCATATCCATATAAAGACCGATTTTCATTCCCGAATTAAGACATACGTCTTTAACTTCTCTTAACTGCTTTTCACAATGCCATTGAGCGTATTTATAAAACTCAATTTCATCTTCATTATCTTCCATAAATTTCTTTACTGCAAAAGAATTAGGGTCTTTATATTCATCAGGCCAATATGTCCAGTCAATAGGAGTCGGTTTCATTTTAGAAAAATGCTCACTCAACGCTCTAAAAGTCGCATATTTATCCAAAATTCCATCTTGCTCATCACAATAAACAGAATATTTGTTATACTCTTCATGGTGCATACCATGTTCTTTTGCGTTTTTCTTAAACTCTTTATAACAAAGCCTCAAAATATCATCAACTAATTCTTGCGAAACAGTATAATCAACGCTGGTTTTACGACGATTACGCCCTAATTTTTTCTGAAATTCCGGACTGTTGTAATAATCTTGAATTTCTTTACTATTCTTAAATTCATCAATAGCGGTCACATCTAAATAAACGTGATTAAAAAACATTCTGCTGTCAGGCGAATAAGGAGAAGCATTTTCAGGTTGATCACACCTATTTGCGTGTAAAGGATTAACCCCTAAAAGCCCTGCTCCGTTTTTACCGATTATATGACCGATTTGCGCTAAATCACTATAATTACCAATTCCTAAATTATTAGCACTTACTTGCTCATAAAGTTGCACAGGAACACCCCATGCTTTTTTACCGTCTCTGATGCCAAACCCGTCATAACATTTTTCCGGCGCAGAAATCAGATGAGAACGACAAGCGACTTCCACTCCGTTTTTATCAACATAAGAAAATTCAACATCGTGATATCCGTGCTTCACATCAAAAGGAAACTTAAACTGATATTTTCTATAAACAGTATCCCCGATTCTATGCACAGATGGTCGGTCAGTTTCTCTGGTTCCGGACACTAAATCTTTAACAGAAACCTCTCCGCTATAAAGCTTTTCACTATCTTCAATATTAACACCGCCCTTATAAAGTTTTCTTGGGTTTTCATCTTCCCAAAAATTCCATTTAAGCTCACTTACTCCATCGGGCAAAGATACTTCAATAGTGGTATCTCTGTTTTCTCGCAATACCGGTATATGATGAACAATTTGTCTGAAATTAGCATCTTTTTTTTGCCTGACTAATTCCTTAATTCTAATCAAATTTTCCATAAACCGTTGCTCATTTGGGGTGTTATAATCAAAATCTCTCTCCAAAACACCCATAGCCTTAAGCATTCCGACTTTCATATCCGGAGTTGACTGGTACTCAATTCCATATAAATCAGCCAACAAACCGAGATTCGTATCGAAATCCTCGATTTCGGTTTTTTCCATTTTAAAAAATCCCTATATATAAAAGTTACTATAAATTATGCCTAAACTATAGAAAGCTAAATTCTGTTTGTCAAAGCCATTTAAAAGCTTGTGAATAAGAAAACAAACCTAAATATTATGTCATTAAAATATAAATATTTTTAAACTTTTTTCATTAAAAATTTAGTAGAGGTTTTTTATTTTTCTAACATATTTCCTTATAAATATATAGCTTAATAACCAAATATTAACTATACGCATAATAACTTAAAATATATCAACAAGATAAGGAAAAATAATGCAAAATTTTACACTACATACCCATAATAGCGAACTGAATTTTGATGGTAAAAACACTGCATCTGAAATGATTGAAAAAGCCCAAACATTAGGCTTTCAAACCATAGGTGTTTCTAATCACATGATAGTAAATGAAATACTAAATTTTCCCCCTACGGTTGAACCTATGTTTCACAACGATTTTTCCAAAGCAACACAATGCTATCTTAAGCACATAGAAATACTGGAAAACTTAAAATCAAAATTTAAAATCAGCATAAAAATAGGTTTTGAGTGTGACTTTTTTGAAGATAAAAATTGGCGAAATTCCTTTGAAAAAATGCTAAAACAACTACCGATAGATTATCTTATCGGTTCTAACCACTTTATAAGAAATGATGATGAATCTTATATCCTAAACATCTATCATCTAAAAAAATTCAACCCCAAATTAACTCAAGAACAAATAGACCATTATACCATAAATTATTACAAAAGCACTGCTTCTCTTATCAGAAGCGGATACTTTAGCTTTATAGCACATTTAGACTACTGCACTATTTTTAACTTAGGCGAAGATAGCCGTTTTGATTCATACAAAATAGCCATTATGGATGCTTTGAAAGAAACTAAAACCCCTTTAGAACTCAATACCTCCGGTTTTGACAGAATAAACAGACCTCATCCTGATCCTAAATACCTTAAATATTTAGAAAATTCCGTTCCTTTGGTTATCAGTGATGATGCACATTCCACAGATAATCTTGGCAGACATTTTGAAAAAGCGGAAGAACTCTTGAAATCATACAATTATACAAATCGCTTTACTTTGGAAATGCTTAAAAAACCACTTTAGACACAAATAAAAATTATTGACAAAAAACAAACCGTCTGCTAAAAATAAATTAAACATATTACAATTTGAGAAATTATTAAAAATCATTAATACAAAAAGCTTATGAAGACTTTAAAACTCCAAACGAAAGAGGACATAAAGCGAAAGATGACTGATATGTTCTCAAACACAATCCCTACAATAAAGAGTTTATCAACACACCCTTTGATTGTAATGGAAGAGATGGTTGAAGTTAAAGACATCTACTGGCTTTGGCTCTTGCCTTCAGGACAGGCTATTACTTACGGAGAGAAGGGACAAAATCGTTTCAGATTTTATCCGGACTTCAAAACTCCGTTTACTGCTGCAAATTTTGACATCTCTGAATTTATAGAGATTGAAGCTCAAGACAATTCGGCAGATCTGAGTGACAAAATTGCCCATCTTGCGGTAAAAAGAATGTTGTATAAAACAAAAGACAACGTAACCATTGAAGATGCTGCCATTGTTGTTACGCCGGCAAAAGCCAATCCGAAAGAACTCTCAAGACTTTACTGCAGGGAAACCATGTGTAAAGAAATCTAGTAAAAAACGCCTAATTTTTAGGCGTTTTTTTGTTATCCACCTTTAATAATAAAAAAACAATCATATATCATAATTCTACAAAAGGAGGATATAA
>JAFYWO010000161.1 GCA_017557925.1 Alphaproteobacteria bacterium
ATCCTAAATCGGGTGCTTTTTTTAGGAATAGATTTTGTTTCTTAATTAATACGGATACCGGACCTAATATTTGTTTATCTCAGGTTGGAGATTATAATAATTTTTCGGATATGGAGTTTGGAGAAGCAACAGCAGAGTGCGCTATAACAGTGCCGGTTATAAATAACGAATTTAATGAAGGAAAATGGATTTATGCTAAAGATGTGTTGTTTGTGGGGACGGGAGCATCTGAATTTTTTATTGATGTGATGACTTCTTCGCAAGCATTGGCTCAGGATAATGTGAAGATTGTGCAGATTTCGAATGTCGGTAGTAAAGGAATTATGCCGGTCAGCATTGGCAGTCATGTGTTTTTTGTTGATAGATATGGTTTATCTTTAAGAGATTTAATGTATGACTACTATAATGACGGTTATGTTGAAAGTGATATATCTATTTTAGGTAAACATTTGTTTAAATCAAGAATTGTTGCTATGAGGTATCAAGAAGTTTTTGATAAAATTTTATGGTGTCTGACAGGTGATGGAAGTTTGGTGGCTATGACTTTTTCTGCAGAGCATGAAGTGGCTGCGTTTTCAAGACACGACTTTAGCGGAGAGGTAGAAAGTTTGGCAGTAGTGCCTGATTTTAGCGAATGTAGAGATGTTTTATGGTTGGTTGTTAAGCGTATTATTGATTTTAAGACTGTAAGAAGTGTGGAAAAAATGGAAGCAGGTATGCCGATTAACTTGATTGAAAGTATGAAAGCATCACAGAGTATTCAACAAAAAGATGAAATTGAGAAAAATTATGTCAGACTTAATTCTATGTATTTGGATGGTGCTGTTGAATTTGAGAGAAAAGTTGATGATATGTCTGAAGAAATTTTAGGTTTAGAGCATTTGGAAGGAAGAATTGTAAAAGTTTTTGTTGATGGCGGGCAGGAAAATGACCAATTAGTTATTGGCGGAAAAATAAGTATCAATAAAAATTGGGCAAGAGTTCTTGTGGGGCTTCCTATTTGCAGTCAATTTATTCCGCAAAGCATATTTATTCCGACCGAAGGTAATAGCGGAATAGGACAACGTCAGAGAATAAATCATATTTTATTGGTGCTTTATATGTCAGGTGGTGGGAAGGTAGGACCTGATGAAAATAATTTAAGAGAAATTTATTATCGTGAATGTAATGCGGTTATGAATAATGCAACAGAGTTATTTTCCGGTTACAAGGAAGTGTTATTTAATGGAGCTACTAATGTGTTGGAAAGAGGGGCTTCTGTTATGATTGAAAATTCATCGGCTTATCCGATGAATTTATTGGCTATTGTGCCTTATATTGATGTTAATTAAGTTTTTTAGGAGAATATATATGGTTAAGGGGATTACTAACTCCAAAGTTTCTAATGGTGAAACTTTGGGGCAAACTGTTTATTTATTTAATGATAGCGGAGAAGATATTAATAAAGGTGATAAGGTTTTGGTTAATATGGGACGGATTAAAGATGAGTCTGTTTCTTGTTTTTCTATAATTTCAACTGAAAATTATTGTGATTTGGGATGTATTTTTATTGATGGAGACAGAGTTGTTTCATTTTTTAGAAATGCTATGTGTTTATTTAGTTTTTTTGACGGATGCTTTGTAAAAAGTGATATCAGTCATTTTAATATACCTTATGGGGGTGGATTTGTCGCTTTTCCTTTTGGTGTTGTAAGTATGTGTTCAATGCTTGCAAATATATCTTCTGCTACTAATAAAGGTAGTATTTTGAGTTCAGTTGGAAACAGATTATTGCCTAACGATTATTTTTATTTGGGAAGATTTCAAGGTGTTGATTATGTTAAGAGCTTTTTTTACGGTTCGGTTTATAAATATGATATGAACGGTAATATGTTATGCGATAATATCGGAGATGTTGATGTTCGTGTTTGTACCGGATATTTATGTAGTGAAACAGGAAAAGGGTTTGTTGATGATGTAAATTATAACGTTACATTTTTTGAGATTAAAACAGACACGTCACTTGTTGTTGAAAATACTGTTGCGGTTAACAGTATTGATGAAATGAGACTTGTGGGGTGGACCGGTGCAAATATCGGGGATTATCTCTTTTATGCAACAAATTATGAAAGCAAGTATTTAAATAATGCAAGTGTTAATGCAGATGTTATAAGTCGTTTAATTGTTTATAAAATTGTTTCGGATATTAACGGAAAAAGAACGCTTGTTGAGGCTAGTGATAAATTTAAAGAGTTTTATTATGTGTACTGTTTGATACAGTATGATAACAGAAATAATGTTCTTTGTATAGGAACCAGAAGTAATGTTTTTGCGTTTAAGTTTAATAAAAAAGATGATGTGTTTGAACGTATTGATTTGGATTTTGGATTAGAAGGTTTAAGCAGTTCTTATTGTTATAGATTGGTTTTGTCTCCAGGACTTGATAAAGCACTTGTTACTGCAAGAATATCTAAAGATGTACAGAATTGTTTTTGTTATAATTTAGGGAACTTTGAACGAAAAATCGTAAAAAACGATATGTTTAATTATGCTAATAATTCTTCTTTTGTGGGATTTGCAACAGGTAACAAAAGTGATGAAAATGTTGTGGAAGTCAATGTGTTGTTGCCTGATAAGGTTGTTGTAAACATCTCTACCAATGTTGATGTTTCAGATGGTGAAATTGTTATTAAAGGAGCGTTGTAATGACTAAAATAAGTAAGGTTTTTTATATGGGGGCACCTGTAAAAATTGAAGTGCATAAACCCAAATATTATTATAAGGATATTTTGGTTAATTTTTATTGTAATCAAGATTATAATATTGAATTAGTTGCTTTTGAGGGTATTGAATATCAGGTTACGGATTATTCTATCAGTTATAGTGATAAATATCTTTGGAATAATAGAATGCTTTATAGAAATGAAAAGTGTTTAGCTCCTGTTGGAGAAACATATTTTATTGTAGATAATGGTAATGTTATTCAATTAGACGGCTGCTTAAAAGATGGATGTAATGATGGTAGTTATGCTAAATATTTTGCTTTTGCAAAAGATGATAATCTTATTTTAGCAAATAATGATGAAGATATTGATGGATATACTTATGCCGGTGAAGTTGAAGTTTTGGAACACAATAAGAAAAATTTATATGTGAAAAATTATTATGAAGTAAACGATAAAGTTTCTTATACGGGTGATAATAAAGGAAATATTTGGTGTTCTCTTAATCCTAACGGAGAATTAACTGCGGTTGTTGGTGATATTTTCAGTTTTGTTCCAGAAGTTTCATTTTATGCTTATAAAATTATGTTAAAATCTAAAGTTACTCCTGTTGATACAAACGGTTACAGAAAACTTTTTATGTTTGACGGACTTAATTGGTTTGGAACAAGCAGTGGAAAATTATGTATTTATGATAAATTAACTGCAAGTGCAGCTTTGAGTTCAGGAATTACTTATTGGATTAAGTATTGTGAAGAATTTGATACAGGTGTTTATAAGCATTCTATAGCTTATATTGCTGATGATAATTATGATGAAGAAAATCTTCCTGATGACAGTTTGTGGACGGTTAAAACAGTTGAAACAACGGCACCGTGGATTACTTCCAGTGTGAAATTTATAGGTCTTGGAGCCGATGAAACAAATAATCGTTCTTGGTATGGAAAGGTTGATTTATTGAATACAAAAATTGAAAGGTGCATTGATGATAAATCAGTAGATGTATTATGGGAACCATTCAGGATTATATAAAATTTTAGGTATTGCCTCGGAAACGGGGCATTTTTTTTATTTTGTTGCAGGAGGTTGTATGGTTAGGAATTATGTTTCTAAAAATGAAACTATGTTGCGAGAGGTTTTTGATAGTTTGAGAAACGGTTGCTCTTTGTATCAAGCGTGTGAAAAAGTTAAAATATCAACGGGGGATTTTTATGAAATTATTGGAAAAAATGAAAATTATAAAGAACGGTATTTATGTTCGCTTGCTGATTATGCGGATAGATGTGTTGATGATATTCGTAAAATTGTGGAGGAGTTAAAAGAAGGTAGAATTGATAATTCTACAGCCAAATTATTGATTGAAACAATGAAATGGTTGGTTTCTAAGGCTAAAAATGACGTAGATATGGTCTTAGATGAAAATGGGGAAGATGATGAAGGGTGTTTAAGAGAAATCGTGGTAAAATTTATTTAAGTGCAGGGATAGAAAATGAAAGTTGAATTGCCAAGAGTTTTTAATGAGCTTTTGACTTCTAATGCAAGATACAAAATGTATTATGGTGGAAGAGCAGGAGGAAAATCATTTGCTTTTGCAGATGCTTTATTGATTAAAGCTACCAGCAAAAAGACGTTAATAGCTTGTGTTAGAGAAGTGCAGAATTCTATTAAAGATTCTGTTTATAAATTGATTGTTGATAGAATTTCGTATTATGGACTTAAGGAATATAAAATTTATGAGGATAGAATTGTTAATTTGAAAAATAAATCAAAATTTATATTTAAAGGACTTTGGGAACATAATGCGCAAAATATTAAATCTTTGGAAGGAGTTGATATTTGTTGGTGTGAAGAAGCACAGAAAATTTCTAAAAAGGCATGGGAGATTTTAGACCCGACAATCAGGAAAAATGGTGCTGAAATTTGGTTGTCATTAAACAGAGAAGAAGAAAATGATCCAGTTTGGAAAGCTTTAGCATTAAAAGATGATGAAGATGTGATTTTAAGAAAAGTAAATTTTTATGATAATCCCTATTGTCCTCAAAATATGAAAAAATTAGCTCAAAAAATGAAACTTGAAAATTATGAAGAATATTTACATATTTGGGAAGGAGAACCTAGGTCTCAAGCCGTTAATCATCTGATTGGACGTGAAGAAATATATAAAGCTTTTGAAGGAAAAGTTGCAAATTTGAATAATTTTGTGCCTTTGGTTTTGGGTGTTGATGTTGCCAGATTTGGTGATGATAAGACTGCAATTTGTTTTAGACGGGGAAGAATGGTTGAAAAGTTTTTATTGTTTGAAAAATTAGATGTGGTGCAGGTTGCTTATCAGGTTTCGGGTTTGATTGCAGAGTTTCGGGTAGCTAAAGTTTTTATTGATATTGGCGGATGCGGTGCCGGTGTTTATGATATTTTGGTTAATAACGGATTTGGTAATGAGGTGGTCGGAGTAAATTTTGGTGAAAGAGCAGAAAATAGTGAAAGATATGTAAACAGACGTGCGGAAATGTGGGATAGAGTTAGAGAGTGGCTGAAAAGTTCGTCAGATGTTTATTTGCCTAAAATTGATGGTATTGTTGAGGATTTAACAGCGCCGTTAAAAATGTATGATGCTCTTGGCAGATTACAACTTGAACCTAAGACAGAAATTAAGAAAAGATTGGGTAAATCGCCGGATATAGGTGATGCCTTAGCTTTGACATTTGCTTTAAAAAATGTGGAAATGTTATGTAATGTTAGGGGGATAAAGAAAAATGAATATGTAGATGATAATGTTTATTTTTGATGTTTTTTATTTAATTTGGTTAAAGAGGCGTGAGCCTCTTTTTTTTACGGAGGTTTTTATGAATAAAATTTTTAAAGAAAAAAATGTTAATGAAAGTAAAATTTTGGCTGAAGATGTTTTTAGAAAATTAGAAGCGATGAAAAGGGAAAGAAAAATTTATGAGCCAATGTGGAATAAGGCCGCGGAAATGTGTGCTATTAGTTCCGGATTGTTTTATAAAGATGAAAACGGAAAATGCAAACAGACTATTTTTGATACTACGGCAAGAAATGCTTTGAGTTGTTTTGCTGCCAGTATGAAATCCATTATTGTTCCTACAACATCTCGTTGGCATAGATTGAAAGCAACTAATCCTAAATTTGATGATAATCCGAATGTTAAAAAGTATTTGGAATATGCTACTGATTTGTTGTTTAGAACAAGATATGCCGCAAAGTCTAATTTTGCCGGTGAAAGTGATTTATTGTTTAATCAACTGGGAATTTATGGGCATGGTCTTTGGATGGTTGATGATGATATAGGTAATGGTATTGTGTATAGGTGCATACCTGTTAATGAAGCTTATATCAAACGCAATGATAAAGGTCATCTTGAAACGGTTATGCGTGAATATGAAATTTCAGCTAAAGAGGCTTATTTGAAATTTGGTGAAAAAGTTTCTTTTGAAATTAAGAAAGCTGTTAAAGAAGCACCTGAAAAAATATTTAAGTTTGTGCATGCAGTTTGGGAAAAAAACGGATATGATGTCAGAAAAAAAGACAAGGCTGGTATGAAATATGTTAGTGTTCATTTGGATGTAGCTTCTAAAAAAATTATTCAGGAGGGAGGATATAGGTGTTGTCCTTATATGGCGCCGAGATTTTTGGGAATTGCCGGAAGTTCTTATGGAGATAGTCCGGCTTTGCAAGCTTTTTATGATATGTTGACTGCTAATGAAATGGGTAAAACAATTTTAAGAACCGGTCAATTACAGGCTAATCCTCCGATTTTGGCCAATATGGGGCTTATTGATGCAAATAAATTAGGAAGTGCAGGTGCGGTTATCAGAGGCGGACTTGATAATCAAGGTAAACCATTGGCTATGTCTATGCAGTATGGTAACAATCTTTCTATCAGTGTGGAAATGCAAAGAGAGGTTAGAGCTTCTATTGAGAGAGCTTTTTTGGTGCCTTTGTTTCAATCTTTAACACAAACAAAACAGATGACTGCTACAGAAGTAGAAAAAAGAGAAACGGAAAAATCTATGCTTTTAGCACCAATGTCTGAAAGAATTGCTTCTGAATGGTTGACGGGAAATATTGAAAGGGAATTGGATATTTTAACTCAGTATGGTATGTTAGATGGTGTTCCTGATGAGTTAATGTATGATGGAGCTATTGCTATTGAATTTGAAAGTCCTGCAGTTCATTTACAGGATGCAAGTTCTATTATGGGACTTTATAAAACTATTGAGGCTGCGGTTTCTTTGGCGCAGAGTAATCCACAAGTTTTGGATATTTTTGATATGGAAAATGCATTACGAAAAATTGCGGATTATCACGGTATTGATAGTAGTGTAGTAAGAACTAAAGAAGATGTTGAAAAATTAAAAGCTAGGGCAAGTATGGAAAATGCCGAGGCGATGATGGGGGTAACCGCTAATCCTTTGTTGGCTGCGATGAATGGTTTAAGATAATAGATTAAGTGTTTAGTTGGGCTACATTATTTATGTGGCTCTATTTTTTTATAATATTTTTTATTGAAAGGAGTAGTTGTGACTAATAACAGATATAATAAAACTAAAACGTTTGTAATAAATACATTAAAGAAAACAAATCCGTCAGTGCATCATGCAATAAAAGAAAAAAATAGAATAGAACCTATGAATATATTAGATGAAAATAAACATCAGTATATAAGTTGTGTCGGTTCACAAGGTGGTTGGGGCTCTGCAGGTTTAACATTAGTAGGTGGTGCTGGTAAAGAAATTGGTGATATAAAAGATAAATTATCAAATCCTGAAGAACGAAAAAAATACGGAGGAAGTTTAGGTGTATTAAAAGATAGTGTTAAAGATATGAAAAATAACCTATATGGAGCCGGTTATGGTTTAACATACCGCAAAAAAGGTGATTGTAATAGTCTTTTAAAACGCAAAATTAAATAATCCTTTATTTTTTA
>JAFYWO010000162.1 GCA_017557925.1 Alphaproteobacteria bacterium
GGATATGGTATTAGAATATTTTCCATCCGGAAGTAAAAAAATAGAAATAATCTTTTTTGCAAACGGAGAAATAACTATTAAAAAATTCTTAGAAGACGGCACCGTTGACAAAGAAGCATTGCTTAATGAAGATGGAGATTTTTATATTCAAAAACCGCAATCAGATGTAATTAAGTCATTCAGACAGCGCTACTGGGTTGATTATAATAATCCTCATTGGATAGAAAATTCAGATAAATATTCAATAACTTCAATACCACGCCTGACATTGGATGTAGCAGCATATATGTTAGTAGAGCTAGATATTGAAGTTCCCGATATATTGAAAAATATTTATTCTGTTTACTAAAAAATATTGACTACAGAAAAAAATAAATTAAAATCCATAATAACAAATATAAGAATATGTTCAATTTTTAATATATACATTATGGATAAATTAACTATTGCTGAAATCAATCTCTTGAGAGATGAGGCAGAAAAGGAAAGAGCGACGCATCGTTCTATTCTTAAAGAAATCAGTTCCTACGAATGCATTTGGAAAGAAAACGGCTTGGATACAATGCCGGAAGAACTTCAGCTTCAGATTTTGGAGCGTAACCGCAAAGATGAGATAGAACCGTTGCTTGATAGCTATGCAAAAGAGTTATACAGTCATTTGCGTGGTTCAACAATGAAGAGAGAACTTTCAACTGCTTTTCAGCTCAAACTTTATGAGAAAAGAGCTACAAAAGGTAATCTTGTCTATGTTTTGCTAACCAAATGCCTTGTATGCTTGAGTTTGGAGAAAATCTTAATAGATAGCAACTCATCGCATATGTTTGACCCTAAATCAGCAGAGGCAGAGGGGTATTTGGTATCAACACTCATAGAAAAAGCAAAAAAGTATGATGATGCTTCTTTGTTTGATACTATCGGAAGATACTATCGCCTCCGACGTTTTCAGGATAGTTCTGAAAACCTGTTTGTTGAATTTATTTCATCAATCAAAACCGGTAGAGATTCAACAATTGATGCTGCCGAAAAACTTTTGAAGGACTATATTTCGTCTTATGATTATTTAACAGAAAGTGCTGAGAATACATTGGTATCAAAGTGTAATCACGCATTGATAATGTATTACTTGGAAAATTCTAAGAAAGGATTAAGCTACCAGTCTTCAGTAGATTTGCTTTTAAAACGTGCAAACAAAGAGGAGATTGAGCTTTATTTTAAGCGCTATTCAATGCTCTAAAGTAGGCCTCAAACCAAAAGTTTATTGATTAAACATCCCATAGATTGCATCAGCAATTTTTGGGGTGTTTTTTTTGTAAAATAATAGAAATATGTGTTGACAAATATACAAAAATATATAATAATAACCTTGTGATTATTAAAATTTATGTTTAATTAAATTCTTATTATTATGAAGAATTTTATCGTAACAATCTTGATGATTGTTTGTATGTTTGTAAGTGCTGTTAAGTCTATGGCACAAGTTGTTAACCATGAAACTGCTACTATCTCAGTGGCAGAAGTTTCTGAACCTAAAGTTGTAGCAGATTATATCGCTACTGACATTTGGGTGAATAAGGTAACTAATGGTTTTCACAGCGACGTAGAAGTGCATGAAATTGCATCTAACTACATCTGGTTCGTTCGTAATCATGCGAGAACTTTGTTCCATTGGGACGGTGCTAACTTGATGATTGTAGACCTCTTTATGAGTGCTTACAATAAGTCAACAAGAGATGCAATGCCAATTTGTGTGGATAATGGCTTTCAGTATTACTATACTGTTCAAGCTGATGGCAGTTTAGGTGCCAATTATCCTCAGCCTTCTATGAACATCTTGTCTTTCTCAGCTCTTAATGGGTGGAAGAATAAGAAGGTTCGTGAAGAATCATTTGATGTTGGCTATGTTTTTTACAACAAGAAGAGCACCATTTATGAGGGAATGCTACTCGGAAGTGTAGGTGGAAAGTTTAGTGGTATGGAAAGTGAATTACATTTTTTATTCTACTATGATGTTATCGTAGAAAAGAAGAAAATAACACTGAAAATCTACAAAACAGACCTCACAACACCAGAACATCACAAACAAATATTCTTTGAAAGAGTATTTACTGTGGATAAGTAAAACAAAAAAGCTCCAATTTATTGGGGCTTTTTTGTTTTAAAGCGCTATTCAATGCTCTAAAATAGGCTTCAAACCAAAAGTTTATTGATTAAACATCCCATAGATTGCATCAGCAATTTTTGGGGTGTTTTTTGTAAAATAATAGGAATATGTATTGACAAATATACAAAAATATGTGATAATAATCTTGAGAAAATAAACTTTATGTCTAATTAAAAATTCTTATTATTATGAAGAATTTTATCGTAACAATCTTGATGATTGTTTCTATGTTGGTAAGTGCTGTTAAGTCTATGGCACAAGTTGTTAATCCTGAAACTGCTACTATCTCAGTGGCAGAAGTTTCAAAACCATTTCTAGAAGACGATGTTGCTGCGGGAATATGGGGATATAAGAACTTAAAGGGGTATCCAATTGCATCTGATGGTATATGGTTTGCAACAAGTCATAAGCGAACCTTGTTCCATTGGGATGGTTTGAACTTGGTTGTAACTGATATCTTCCTTAATCTTCGTGAAAAAACGGAAAAGGGAGATATGGTAATAGAGTGGTTTGATGCACCGACAGTGCAATCAAATGGCTCATTGACTACTTACCCGGAGCCTTCTGTAAATATCTTGGTATTTACCGCTGGTCATGGTTGTAAAAATAAGGAGGTATACAAAAGTGCCTCTATTTCTTACAACAAGAAGAATACAGTTTATAGTGGAATAACACTTGGCTGTTTCTTTGATGATGATGCAGGGATTGAACTTTATTTTTCTTATGATGTTATCGTAGAAAAGAATAAGGTAACACTGAGGGTTTACGAGGAACACGACAACTTCCAGCAAACACTCTTTCTAAGAGAGTTTGTTGTGGACAAGTAAAACGAAAAGCCCCAATTTATTGGGGCTTTTTGGTGTGAATTATTCTAAAAAGTTTCAAAATAAACTCTATCTTTTTTAAGTCTATCCTGAGGAACTTTCGGGGTTTCTTCCGGATATCCGATTGTAACCATTGCTACAGGGAGCATAGTTTCAGGCATATTGAATTTTTCTCTTAAACCCTCAATAACCATCGGCATAGGAGCAGCACCGCAGAAGCATGCACCCAAACCTTTGGCATGGCAAGCAAGTAAAAGGTTTTGTGCAGCTAGAGCGCCATCAATTTGAGCATAGTTCCAACCTTCTTTTGGGCGATTAAAAGTTTCTTCCATATCCGCACAAACAACAATAACACAAGCTGCATCTTTAGCAAAAGAAGTCCAGGGTTGCAAAGCACGCAAACCTTTTAATGTTTCTTTATTTTCAATAACTAAAAAGTGCCAAGGTTGTTTGTTGTGAGCAGAAGGGGCATAACTTGCCGCTCTGATAAGTTCGTATATTTCGTCTTTTGTAAGAGTTTTTTCTGGATTATATTTACGAATAGAACGACGACTCAAAAGTCCTTCATACAATTCCATATCACATCTCCTTATAAAAAAAATTAATTTACTTGTTTATTTAATTCATCAAATTTAGGCAAAACCAAATGTTCAATTAAGAAAGAAAAAATCTCATTTGCTTTCTTGTCCATATTAACAATTACCTTAAATATATTATCGTCTTCTTTATTCATTTTCTCCAATTTTTGAGATAGCACATAATATGCTTCAGCCAAATCTGACAATGAATTTATAAGCTCTCCGGCAAATAAAGGTATATCAAGTTTTTCTAAACCGCCCCAAAAACCTTCTACAAAACCGCATTCAATTTGTCTGCTTCTTTGTCTGCAAAGAATAATCAATTCATCTCTACAGCCATTTACAGCTTTTGGCAACAAAAGATTGTTATCCTTTATTTTAGAAAACATTTCATCCCAAAGTCCCATAAAAAACTTAAAGAACAAGTTAGCCTCATCTTTTGTTTGTAAACGAGGTTGCTTATTTTCTCCAAATAAAGAAGAAATGACATCTGTTGGTCTCAAATTTACATTCGGAGAGCAAATAGCACCTGCAAATTTAAGTTTAACTTCATTTATTTCGGTTGGGCAATTATAATGATTTAAAAAGTTTTTAAACTTATCATCCCCAATATATACATTTTCACTTTGCATTTTAATTCTACTTCATATATAGTGTTAAACATACTTGAAATATAATGGGAGTTTTACAAATTGTCCACATTTAAATTATCGTTATTGCTTTTTATGGTTTTAACTATTAGCAGTTGTTCGCAATTCGCCCCGTTTGAGGACAGGAGACGTGAGCCTCAAACAGAACGTATTTATGTTGGAACGTCAAAAGAGGGCGCTCCGACTATATGCTATAATCCTTTGTTTTATAATAAAGTTGAGATAAATAAAATAGCAGATGATATCTGCAAAGATTATGATTCAAAAACTAAAGCTTCTTTAGTTAAAAACGATATTTTTTCTTGCCGTCTGTTTGTTCCCTCCCGAGCTTATTATAAATGTATTGTTGATAAATAATACATTTTTCCTAAATAAAAAGGAGAAAAAGGATGAACATATATGTATTTGATATGGATGGGACATTAACTCCTGCGCGTCAACCGATGCACAAAGATTTCAGTTCTCGTTTTTTGCCTTGGTTAAAGACAAAAATAGCTTATATAGTAGCCGGTTCTAATTATGAAAAAGTAACCGAGCAATTACCGCCGGATGTAGTATCTTCTTTTAGTGGTATATTTAGCTCAATGGGTAATGTTTACCATCAAAAAGGCAAAGAAATTTATAGAAATGAGATAAAACTTGATAAAAATATGCTCAAAGCATTGGAACGCTTTCGTAAATCTACTACATATCCCGATAAGCTTTATACAAATTATATGGAGCTTCGTCCCGGTATGTTAAACTTTAGCGTTCTTGGTCGTAATTGTCCGTTTTCGGAGCGTGAAAAATATCATAACTGGGATAATATTCATTTTGAGCGCCAAAAAATATCGGAAGATATGAATAAAAATTTCCCTAATTATGACTTTAGTCTTGGCGGTAAAATATCCATAGATATCGTAGAACGTGGGCGTGGTAAAGAACAAATCGCCAAATATTTGCGCAATCTTTATCCTACCGCTAAGATAATATTTATAGGTGACCGTATGCAAAAGGGAGGTAATGACTATAATTTAGCCCAAGAACTTCGCAATATGGAAAATACGGAAGTATATTCTGTTGAAAATCCAAATGATGTGCTTAAATATCTTAATATCTGAAATTGATGAATAAAAAAACTCCCCCAATTCTAATAATTAGGGGGAGTCTTTTTTAGATTTCAAACAACTTGCTTAAAAGAAGTTTTTTCAATGATAGCTTCTTTTCGTCATTTTCAATTAAATGATTGCAATACGCAACCAAATAATCAAACATCTTAATAGACAAGTCGTCATCACTTGTTTCTGTTTGCTCTTTAACAAAGTTGAAAATCTCAAACTTGATTTCATCTTTGCTAAGTCTTGGGTCAAGAACAAAAGTCTTGTCTTTGTTCTTCCAACACAAAAGCGCATCGTTAATAACAGTTGGCTTTGAAGCAACGTTGTAGGCAATGACGTTTTCTTCCATTCGGTTAAAACCATTGCCTTTAACTGTTTTCTTAACTACAATACTCTCATTGCGCCAGAAAACTTCAAGATTACCCTTTGACCAAATAGGAACACCGTCAGCAATAACTTGCTTGTGTGTCATACAGTCATAGGTTTTTGAACCGATAACATAAAAACGGTCATAATTTTCCAGAACTGCTCCGTTTAAGATTCTGATTAACTGTGCCTTTTTGTTAAAAAGACAAGTATTCAAGTCTGTCTTTGCTAAGAAATCGCCATTGCTCATAACTGTAATGTCTTTAATGTTATAAGCAAGTTTTATTTCCTTAAAGTTCTTGTCAAAGATTTTAGCCTCACCGTTTTTGTAAATAACAAAAATCAGTCCTTCTTTGTTGTCATACATCTTTTCTATGTCTTCATAGAGGCCGACATAAAACAACTCCTTAAAGTCAAGCTTGTTGACCTTTGCCAAAAAGCATTTGTTCTGACACTTCAACGCAACAGTATCAAAAATAAAGCAAAACTTGTTGAAGATTTTAAATCCTGAATGATAACAGCTGATACCATCTTCTTTAGTTAACCTTGCCTTGCAGTAAAGGTCTTTCTGATAAACATACTTTGCTTTAATATTTCCTTTTGGGGAAATCAAAATAGTTTCATCATTTTCAAACCCAACCAAAACATACCCATTCAACTTTGTGTTAATAAAATTAACCTTTGAGAAAACAGGGTAGGTAAAATCCGGAAACCAAACATTGAACAAACAATCGTCGTCTATTTGAGCAATGAGTCCATTTGGAAAAACAGTCAGATAGTTGCTTGAGCATTCTAAATTACTTAACACCTTCCAGTAGCCACTTGCCGTATTATAGGCGCTACTGTCAAAATTTAACTTTCTATACTTACACATAATTAGTAATATATAAAATAAAACAAAAAAATACAAATCAAATACATTATAAACAAAATATTTTTTTTGTCAATACTGCTATAGGTTTTATAAAAAAAAAGAACTCACCGTTTATGGTAAGCTCTTTTTTATAAAATTATTTCAATGTTGCGTTGGTCAAAACACTACTGTAAACGCAGGAACAATCACGCAAAAGCTTTGACATTGAAAATTTCTCTTTGTAAAGAGGGAGAACATAGTACGCGGAGTTGTAATAAAATACAAACACATACTCTGTGCCAATGTAATACACTTTTCCTGTTTTAGCTGGGTAGAAAGATTTATTTTTCCCTTCTGTATCCGTTATAACATACGGCTTAATGATAATGTCTTTTTCAACAGTATCAATTATTTTCGTTTGTTTATTATATTCCGAAAATAAATCACCGCTCCAATTACAAGCAAGCAAAGCATCTTCAAAAATTATAGTGTTATGCCCAAGTTCTTTAATTCCGTCAGGGGATTTTGAATATAACAATACATCAGCCTTGTCAAAATTAAGAATGTTTTTACAATAAAACAATTTAACTGTAAAATCATCATATAGAACAATAGCTGTTGCTTGGGCTGTTAATTTTACGTCTTTTATACCGGTAAGTTCTCTTTCTTTACCGCTCTTATAAAATGTTTTAATCTTATTGTTTATATCCCTATAAACAATATTTCCCGTAAAATCCGCACCAAGAATATTTTGTGCTTCAATATGACGAATTGTAGGTATATACCTATAATCTACAGAAGTATTGATAACTCCTGTGTATTCTCCAACCTGAATACTAAAAGCAGAACCTGCAAAAACGGTTACTTTCGTTCTTTCAATATTAGGGAAAGGAAAAGCCTTTATTTCTTCATTGAGCCTATAAAGCACAAAAGCATCTCTTTCTATGCTTCTAACCAAAATATAACCGGTTCTTAAAGCAAAGAATACGTGTTCAGGTTCATCAAAAGACAGTTTCAACTTGGCATTGTAGTCATAAATTTTTGCATATTTCTCTTCGGAAATTACATCAAATTTAGAGATTGCGAACCATCCATTGTGGAAAAAATCCAAAACGACATCCCTGTCATCAAATCGGTTTTTATCAAAAAATTTAAAAATATTTTGGTAATTTTTATCGGTCATATCGTGACTGATAAATTCAGAATAATAGTAATTAGTTCTCTCCATAATTGTAATAGTTTAGTTATAAAAATATTTTGTCACGTTCAGAGATATTATATTTTACCTATTTTGTCAATATTTTATTTCTTTATACAAAAAAAAGCCCACCTTAAGAGGTGAGCCTTGAGCTTTTTTTTTATTCGTCAAATAAAGCCTGTGCAATTCTTAATGCATAATTTGCATCGTTGTTAGTTCCTTGCTCCAAAGCCTCTCTATGATACTCAATACTCTTATCAATCATAAGAGGATAAAATCTGTTGTCATAGAAAAATACGAACAAAGTTTCATAATCAACTTCAAAAAAATCACCTGTTTTTACCGGATAAAAAGCTGTTTTGTCCTTGTATGTGATAGTGTAAGGATAAACAAATCTGTTTCCGATTGTAACAGATATCGGAGTCTTCTTTTCATCATATTTGGCAACAAAAGCGCCATGAACTGTATCGGCAATAAGACTTTTCTCAAAAACAATAGAAGAATCACCAAGAGTTCTGATGCCGTTAAAATTATCTGACATCAACAGAACATCCGGTTTATTTAAAATGTTTTGAAAATAATCATCATTTCTATTAAATTTTTCGTAAGAAACCAACTTAAACGAACAACCTTTTTCAGAAATAATTGCTCGTCTGTAGTTCAAAAATTCAATATCCATAATGCCGTTAAGCTTAAAAATCTTACCTTGCTTATTGATGATTTCATAATCATCTAATACGTTTTTGTAAACAACATTACCATAACAATCCGCTTTTGATAATCTTGTGCCAAGGTGAAGCTTGTTAAGCTTGTAAATGTCTTCATCATCTATTGAGACGTTTAATGTAAACAACTCATTTTGGTAGCTGATAATTGCCGAACTTCCTGAAATATCCTTGATGTATGTATGTTTTACATCATCAAATTCAATAAAGTATTTTTCTTGTCCTTTTCTGTAGATAATAAAACCGCCTCGGTCTACACTTTTTTCTACAATAGTGCAAGTTTTGTGAAGAATGGCAACATCATCCGGATTATGGAATGTAAACATCAATTCAGCCTTTTCGCTATAAACCTCAATATAATAAGATGAGGTTGCAATAGAATGACGACGAATAGAAAACCAACCATCCGCAAAAAACATCAAACTCTCATATTTCATAAAATGATTGTTTGAAAAGAACTCGTAATAATTTTTTAAATCTATCATAATATTTAGGGGTTAATAATAATATATATTTTCCCTGAATATATAAAGAATAAAATTTTTGTCAATAAAAAAAGTCCCCCGTAAGGAGGACTGATTTTTAGTGTGTAAGCATTTCTCTTAAACGTTTGTAATAAATGCCTACGCCGGTAACATCTTCTTTTTTCAGCTCAAAAGATAATGGGAAAATCATTTCTTGCGAGTAGATAATCGTCATCTTTGTGTTGCAACGGTAGTTTGACTGATATGAACTCATCTGTCTTGCATTCAAAAAGTAACCGGTTCCATACTTGTTTATTGCTTTATGTGATAGCAATAATGTGCCGTCACAGGCAACCTCAACCAAGTTTGGTGTTTCTTCACAAACAATATCACCTTCCGAATTGAGCAACAACTTGTCTTCAAATCCAACACAATAGTCACCTTTTGTGATAATGCCAAAAGTTCCGTTTGCCGTTGCAAGCTTGTTCAAATTTTCACCAAAAAATGAACAATGAGTTCCGTATCTGGTGATAAAACAGCCGTTTTTCATCACTTCAACACCCAACAATTTGTCTAAGCCTACAGGCAGAAAGCTGTTGGTAACATCTGTTTTGTTCTTAAATATACGACGTCCCAGTGTGCTAAGGTTAATCGTATAAATTTTACTGTCATTAAATGACGAAACAAAAGACAGAGCTTCCACATTCTCACCAAAATCCTGAAGAATTTCAGGTTCTTTGTCTCGGTAAATTGAGTAGACTCTTAAGTGACCATTCATACTTCTTACCAATACAAGATTACCGCTAAATTTCGGTATATCTTGAATGTTTTTAATAGTGTATGGTTTTTTAAGTTCAATGCCGTCTTTGGCGATTACACAAATCTCATTGTTTTTGCACTCAACAATCATACCATTAGAGAGAACATCATATCTGTTTCTGATATTACGATGTTCATAAGTTTTGCAAAGATTGCATTCATTGTCATAAACTTCAAATTTGTCCGCATAAAAGATGGCAAAATATCCGTTCTGAAAAAAGCCAACATTAAGAGCTGTCTTAAATGTTTTTGTAGAAAAAAACTCCCAATACTTAGAATAATCCATAATTTTAATAATTTTATTGACACAACATTTATTTTATTGCCCAAATAGTGGCATAAGTTTTATTTTTTGTCAATATTTAATTGCCTTAAAGCTTTTTATTATGAAATTCTATAACACAAAATAGGGGACATTATACAAAAAAAAGCAGGGTAAAAACCCTGCCTGAAATTTTGGATATAATCCCAAATTATCTTGAGTAGAACTCGATAACCAAGTTTGGTTCCATAACACAAGCATAAGGAACATCATCAAACTTAGGAACGAATGTGTATTTTGCACTCAATTTACCTGCATCAACTTCCAAATAAGAAGGGAAGTCACGAGTTTGAGATTGAATAGCAGACAATACAACAGTCAAGTTCTTTGATTTTTCACGAACTTCAATTACATCACCAGCCTTAACAATGTAAGAAGGGATATTAACTTTTTTACCGTTAACTGTAACGTGACCATGGTTAACAAATTGACGAGCAGCAAATACTGTAGGAACAAATTTTGCTTTGTAAACTAAGTTATCCAAACGAGATTCTAACAAACCGATTAAGTTTTCAGCAGCGTCACCACGTCTTCTGATAGCTTCTTCATAATATTTGTAGAATTGTTTCTCAGAAATGTTACCATAGTAAACTTTTAATCTTTGTTTAGCATATAATTGCTCACCATAGTCTGTAGTCTTTTTTCTTCTTTGACCGTGTTGACCTGGAGCATAATTTCTTTTAACTATTGGGCTGTTTGCATCACCCCAAAGGTTGTGGCCATAACGACGGCTACTTTTCTTTTTTGCATTAACAATACTTTTCATTTTAAAAAAATCCTTTTAAATTTAATTTTATTTATTTTTGTCCCGATAGTTTTGTCTTTAAGACCATATTTTTTACAAATACAGCACACCGCAAACGGGGTATTTTTTACCCTCTTTCTCGGAAGTAGCATAAAACTACCTCCTTTATTTTTATTTTGCAAGCATTTTTTTTAGTTAATAGAAGTTTTTTGTTATTTTAGATAAAATAGGTTCATTAACATTGGCTAGTACTCCGCCTTTCAATTTATATTGACTTCCGAGCCTTGAAGCTAACTCCATATTATGTGTTGCAATAAGTAGCGATAATCCTGTTTCTTTAACTACACTAAGCATAGTTTCAAATACATCTTCCGCAGTATTAGGGTCCAAATTTCCGGTTGGTTCGTCTGCAAGTAAGAGTTTAGGTGAGTTGGATAAAGCCCTAGCGATAGCTACTCTTTGTTGTTCACCGCCGGATAATTCCGCAGGTCTATGATTTAGCCTATGTGATAAATGCATTTTTTCTAACAACATTACAGCTCTTTCTTTTGCTTCGTTTTTGCTTTTACGAGCAATAATCATTGGAAGCATAACATTTTCAAGTGCGCTGAAATCACCTAACAGATTATGGTATTGATACACGAACCCGATATAATCTCGTCTTAAATCAGTTCTTACATCATCAGAAGATTTACTAACGTTAATTCCATCTAAAATTACCTTTCCGGATGTCGGCTTGTCAAGAAGTCCTGCAATTTGCAAAAGAGTTGATTTACCGGCGCCTGACTGTCCGACAAGTGCAATAGCATCACCTTTGAGTATTTCAAGGTCAACACCTGTTAGGACTTCTAAGTTTTGTTTACCTTGACGATATGTCTTAATTACATTGTTTAATTCCAATACTTTTTTATTATTATTCATAACGCAAAGCCTCCACCGGATCCATTTTTGCTGCTCTGTAAGCAGGGTATAGTGTTGCAATAAAAGACAAGAACAAAGATAATAAACCGACAGTAACCACAACTTCTGTTTCTACCTTTGCAGGTAATCTGGATAAGAAATAAATTTCAGCCGCAAATAAATCTCTACCAGCAATAGTTTGTAAAAATTGTCTGATATTTTCAATGTTATCACAGAACAATAAACCTAAAATAACGCCGGCAGCTGTTCCTACAAATCCAATCATAGCTCCGTCAAAAAAGAATATTCTCATAATAGCGCCTTTTGATGCTCCCATAGTGCGCAATACAGCAATATCTCTGCTTTTATCCTTAACAAGCATAACAAGTCCGGTAATGATATTAAAAGCTGCCACCAAAATAATCAAAGTCAAAACAACAAACATAACATTTCTTTCAACATCAACAGCATTAAAAAAGGCTGCATTTGTTTGGCGATAATCATAAACATAAGCTTTGTTGTCTGAACTGGCAATAGAGTGTTTAATCAGTTCTTTAATGTAGTCAATATCTCCGTTATCTGTAACACTTACGTCAATAGATGTTACCCCGTCACCCAAAGACAAAAACTTTTGAGCAGCTTCTAACGGCATAAAGATAAAGTTTGCATCATATTCATACATCCCGAAATTAAAAGTGCCGGCAACTTTATAACTTTTCATCCTTGGGACTGTTCCAAATATAGTTATCTTTCCTTGAGGCGAGAGAAGGGTAATTTCATCTCCTTCCATAACACCGAGTTTGTTTGCAAGTTTATAACCCAAAACAACAACATCATCTTTGAAAAAGTTTAAGTCAAAATCCTTAAATCCGTCACGCAAGACTTCCTTTTTCTTGATGTCATTAGCATTGATGCCTCTAATCATAACACCTTCAGCACTGTTTCCGGCGGTAGCCAACAGTTGTTTTTCTACCATAGGTATTGCAATATCAACACCCTTTATTTGAGTTTCAAAATTCTTAACTGCTTCTTTGTAATTATTAAACGGACTGTTATTTATACTTACAATACTGATATGCCCGTTTATGCCCAAAATTCTTTCAAGCAATTCTGCCTTAAAACCATTCATAACTGAGGTTACAATAATAAGGGTAGCAACCCCCAAAGCAATTCCGATACCGGCAAAAGAAGTTATAACCGATATAAAACCTTCTTTTCTCTTTGCCCTTAAATATCTAAAGGCCACCAATTTTTCAAATCTTGAAAACATAATCAAACTCTCCTTTTACATAAAACATATAAACATCCCTACATTATGCAAGCCTGTTTA
>JAFYWO010000015.1 GCA_017557925.1 Alphaproteobacteria bacterium
AAACGAGGAAATCCGGATGAATATTAAACCTGAGCAAGTTGAAGGAATCATAAAATCATTACCTAAAACAATCAGAGGTGTTGTTATTTATGGTAGCAATGAGGGGATGATTTCTACTATTTCTCAGCAATTTATAAAATGCATATCACAGGATATTTATGATGCTTTCAATGTCAGTTATCTTGACATGGAAAGTATAAATTCTGATATAGGTAATTTGTATGCAGAATTTAACGCACAGTCGTTAATGGGGGGCAGACGTGTTGTTGTTATAAAAGATGCCAGTCAACAACTTGCAAAACCTCTGAAGGAAATGCTTGATAACTCATCTTCTGACACATTATTGGTTATAACCTCATCAAGCCTAAAAACAAAGGACTCTTTAGCTGTTTGGGCAAAAGATACAAGTTATATATACTGTATAAGTTGTTATGATGACAGAGATGAAGACATATCACAATTTGCCAATAAATTTATTGCTAAAAACGGATTCAATATTGATAATATTGCGTTTCAAATTTTGTGTTCAAGACTATCAAATGATAGAAGAATCAGCCTTAATGAACTTGAAAAACTGATTACCTATATGGGGAATAAAAAAGAGATAACCGTTGAGGATATCAAGACAGTTATCAGTGACACCTCAGCATCTTCTCAAGAAGACTTAAATTATCATATTGCTTCAGGATATGTTGAAAGAGCAATATCCTCTTATAATCGTTTAATTTTTGAAGGGGAAGCACCGGTTACCATCATTAGAGCAGTTAACTATCACTTCATTAAACTGTTAGGTTGTGTAGCTGAAATGGAAAAAGGTAACTCGGCCGAAAAAGTAGTTGATTCTCTTAGACCTATTGTTATGTTTTTCAGAAAAAAATCTCTTATAAACCAATTACGAATCTGGAATAAAAGTAGGATTATGAACGCAATTACACTATTATATCAAACCGAAAGAGATTGCAAAACAACTAATTTACCGGCAGAACAAGTTGCAAGCTTTGCTATTATCAGAATCGCCAATGGTGTAAAAAAGTTTAGATAAAAACAGAATAACAAACTGCTAAATTGTGTTGAAATTTTAATAATTACTGCTATCCTAATGATGGACAACAAAAATTGTCTAGGGCTTCGAAAACCCTTAAATCAAAATAAATAGTCGCAAAGCATATACGACTTAAATTTTATGTGCCGACTTCTGTTCTTATGGACGGATGTCGGCTGAATAAGGTTATGTGCCAAATAAGCCGAGCCGTTTTTTTATTTATTTGATTTACGGTTTTCGAACATCCGCCCGCTTCTTTTGTGAGTGGGTTTTATTTTATAAACATGACAACTGGACTTAGACCATAATGACTAATATTGTTAAATTAAAAAAAATGTCTACTGTATTAAAAAATAAATACAACAAAAACATTATTCTAAATGAAATTTTAAAAGGTAGAGATAAAGATGTTTATCTTGCAACTGTTTCGGAACAAGAAAAATTTATCGTTCTTAATGAAAAGAAAAATACCAAAATGCGAAATTATAGAACATTGCAATCAAATTATTTTCAAAAAGAGTTGCAAAAAAAAGGTATTAATGTGGCTGATGTTATAGATATATTTGAAGAAAAGACTCTTGGTGTTATTGCTATACATAAATATTTAGAAGGAACACAAACAGATACATTTGACACTCAAAAAGCTATATTATGCGGAAAGATAGTAGCACAAATACATAATGCCAATATAAAAATAAAATATAATATGTGTGATTTTTCTTACAAATATGCAATCTGCGCTTTCATAAAAGGTTTAAGAGATTTTTCCAGATTTTATAAAACAGTGATTTGTGATAAAACGGGAAATAAACTTCCTCGTGGAACTTGCCACAGAGATTTAAATTTGGGTAATTTTATATTTATTAACGAAGATGTCTATTTAATAGATTTTGACAGACATAGCGTTTGTCCGTTTGTTTATGAATTAAGACGTTTTTTAGATTCTGAACAAAACAGATATTTTACAAAAGATTTTATGACCGGCTATTTAAGTATGAGAAACCTAAATACTGATGAACAAGCTTATCTTTTGATGATGTTTCCTGAATTAAAGGTATTATTTAACACATAACTTTAGTATTTTTATTTCTTTGCAACAAAAAAGGTAGCTTTCGCTACCTTAAATTTTAAGCAGATTTTTTATGACGCTTTCGTATGTAAGTAGGATTTTTACCATCATTGATTACTTTTTCATCAATTACAATTTCGGTAACATCTTTCTTATCAGGAATATCATACATAAGATCTAAAAGATTTTCTTCCATTATTGCACGAAGCCCGCGAGCACCTGTTTTGCGTTCTATAGCTTTTTTTGCAATCGCAATAAGAGCATCATCAGTTATACTTAATTTCACATCTTCCATACTAAAAAGTGTTTCATATTGTCTGATTAAAGCATTTTTAGGTTCGGTCAGAACTTTTACTAATGCTTCTTCACTCAAATCATCAAGAGTTGTAATAACGGGCAAACGACCAACAAACTCCGGAATCAGACCATATTTTAACAAATCTTCAGGCTGAACTTGTTTATATATTTCACCAAGTGTCTTTTCTTCAGCCTCTTTTATTTGTGCACCGAATCCGATAGAGGTTTCTTGACCACGACGACCTATTATCTTTTCAATTCCTGCAAACGCACCACCGCAAATAAAAAGAATATTTGTTGTATCAACATGCAAAAATTCTTGTTGAGGATGCTTACGTCCACCTTGAGGCGGGATATTGGCAACAGTTCCCTCAATAATCTTTAAGAGAGCTTGTTGAACCCCTTCTCCAGATACATCACGAGTAATAGACGGGCCATCGGTTTTACGAGTAATTTTATCTATCTCGTCAATATAAACGATACCACGCTCTGCTTTTTCTATATCATAGTTTGCCGCTTGCACTAATTTCAAGACTATATTTTCAACATCTTCACCAACATAACCTGCTTCTGTGAGAGTAGTAGCATCAGCTATAGCAAAAGGAACATCTAAAACTTTAGCCAATGTCTGTGCAAGCAACGTTTTACCTGAACCGGTTGAACCTATTAAAATTACGTTTGATTTTGAAATTTCAACTTCGGGATTTTTCAGTTTATTATTAAGACGTTTGTAATGATTATACACTGCAACAGAAAGAACTCGTTTTGCGTGTTCTTGACCGATTACATATTGATCCAAAAATTCTTTAATTTTAGATGGAGTTGGTAGTTGTTCTTGGATTGTTTTTCCTTCTTTTTGACGTTCTTCTTTTACTTCTTGAGAAACAATGTTTATACAAACGTCTATACACTCATCACAAATATAAACACCACGACCAGCAATTAGTTTCTTTACTTCATTTTGGCTCTTTCCACAAAATGAGCAATGTAATACTTTATCTTCTGTCTCACTCATCTTTTTTTCCTATTTAATTATTTCCATACGATTTTTTACAATATGGTCTATCAAACCAAAATCCTTTGCTTCTACCGGATTCATAAAGTTATCTCTATCCATAGCTTTCTCTATGACAGATAATTTATTTCCTGTATTTTCTGCATAAATTTTGTTCAAGCGCATTTTTAATTCCAAAATTTCTCTAGCTTGTATCTCTATGTCTGATGCCATACCTCTAGCTCCACCGGAAGGTTGATGTATCATTATACGAGAATTAGGAAGTGAAAAACGCTTACCTTTTGTGCCACCTGCAAGCAAGAAAGACCCCATTGAACAAGCTTGTCCTATACAAAGTGTTGCTACATCACAGGAAATATATTTCATTGTATCATACATTGCAAGTCCGGATGTTACTACACCACCAGGAGAATTGATATAAAGGTAGATATCTTTTTTAGGGTTTTCTGATTCAAGAAATAAAAGTTGAGCGCAAACCAATGAAGACACCGCATCATTTACCTCTCCCGTTAAAAAAATTATACGCTCTTTTAATAATCTTGAAAAAATATCAAACGAACGTTCGCCTCGTGATGTTTGTTCAACAACCATAGGCACTAATGTATTATCAAAAACTTCTAATGCACTTTTACTCATATTATAAACCCTTAAATTTAATTTATTCTCAGAGCATATTATATACAATTTCATCAATAAATGGTAAACAAAACAAGAGTGTTTTGATTTTTATTGCCTTTTACTCTTAATATTATTTCCAAGATAAGATAAGTTATATACTTCCACACTTGTTCCAAAAGGATTTTTCAGCCCTAAATCTTTGTTATCATATCTGGAAAAATCAAAAGTCATTCTTATAGAAGCCAGCCATTTACTTTTAATCGTTTCTCCTCTGTTAGAATCTTTCTCTATCAAATAGAATCGGGCTTGCCAAAAATTAAATGACACCGGGTATACCTTGTCTATTTCTACTTCACGGGTAACCCCTTTTTGCTGTAAATAATCAAAATAAGGGCGTTCTGTTCTTTCAAATTCTTCCCACACCTCATCATTTGATGCTAAAAATAAGAATTCATTTGCACCAAAACGCTCACGCTGTTCTTCCATATCATCGGTTATGGTGTAACGTTTGGTTATGTACTGAGCCACAACACTTTCTGTTACAAGATTACCGGCATAAGCTTGAAACTCTGAGTTTTCCATACGAGTAACTTGATAAGCATTATAATCAATCTGCAAAGGCATAATTTTAGCTTCTTTCTGCGGAATCATTATACACAACACACTACCCAAGAACATACTAAAGCATACGCTTAAGCAAGATATAACTACAAGGAATCTAGATGTCCACAAGTAACGCCTTTCCGGAAAAGCCGGAACATCAACCTTTTCAGGATAGTTCCCCAACTCATCTTTTTGAGCTTTCTCCTTATATTTGAACAGTGTATAAAATAAATTTGCCATAATCATTCCTGCCACAAAAAATTTAATATAAGCCTATTTTACATGAAAGTTGTATAAAATCAAATAAAATACTACCAATTAAAAAAAATTTAGTGTAAGTACTTAAGTAATCAATAATGTTTGAGGGAAACTTTAATGAAAAAATATATTTGTTTTATTGGTGCAGTTGTTAGTTTTTTAACTGCTTGCTCCGTTTACAAGGAAGAACCTGTTGTGGAAGCTCCTGTTATGTCTGCATATTATTCGGATTGGGATAGAGCTGTTAGAGCAGATGTTGATATGCAAAATATGTATATTGGCACTCCTTCTAAAATATCAAAACCGATAGATATGTATATGGCTATGGCTTTAGCTTTAAAATATAATTACTCAAGAAGGCTTGCTAGTTATCGTGAAAACTTGATTAAGACAAACATACCTGTTTCTGCGCTACCTACAATGGCTGAAAATTTGGGATATGAGAATACGGCAAACTCCAGTGCAATACCTGCTGACTTGAAGGTTTCTTGGAACTTGCTTGATTTGTCTTCTTTATATTATCAAAATGCTGCTTTTGCCCAAGATGTTTTTGCGGAAGAACAAAGCAGAAAGGTTATAAACAACATTATGCTTGAAGCTCGTACCTTATATTGGAAAGCTTTGGCTGCTCAAAGATTGTTACCTGTAATTGATGACATGAACGAATATCTTGTTAGAGTTGTTGATGAATTGAGTGCACGTTCAAACGAACTCATTAAGACAGGAAAGAATCCCTCTACAAACCTACTTTTGAAGAAACGTAAGTATTTGGAAAATATCAAGCAACTTGCAGAATTGAGAAGAACTTTTGAAACTGCTCAAGCTGAATTTGCCGGTTTACTTGGGATGTATCCTTCAACCGAAATTAAGTTAGCCGGTGCAGAGTATGGTAACCTTCCTGTTCCATCTATGAGAGCAAAGTTACAACAACTTGAATGGCTTGCACTTACAAACCGTCCGGAACTTAGAGCTTTTGATGCAATCACAACAAAAGAAGAACTTGAATTAGTTATCAAAGATATGGATTTTATTGATAACAGTGATTACAATCAAGACCCTAATTACTATAATCGCAAATGGACTAAAGAATCTAATGACTTATCAATGAATGTGTTTGAAGATATCCGTTTCCAAGGTCAAACAACTTATAATTCTTTAGCTCGTCAAAGATTAACTCACATTGTGTTAAATCAAGTATATTTGTCTTGGGCTTTGTACCAGTCTGCAGTTGAAGATTATTACTTGAACTTAGGTGTTGCAACTACTTCTGAAGATATTGCGGAAGATATTACAGATAAAGAAGGTGCAAATAAAACTATTAGCCATTTAGAATCTGCAAGAGCTATCGCTGATGAAGCAAATGCATTCTTGTCTTATCTTGATGTTCAGGAATCTATCGGTAGACTTTATGCCAGTATCGGTATGGATCCGGTTCCTTTAGATATGATATCAGAGAATCCTTCAAGAATCGCCATCCAAATTCGTGAAACATTGGATAAATGGAAGGAAGGTATATTTGTAGCATCTACTGTTGATAATGCTCCAATGTCTAATAAAAAACCCCCTTTAGATATATCTTCACGCTCACTTGTTCCTGATGTTGTTGTTGGTGCCGGTTATGATTTGAATGTTCAAATTCCAGATCAAGTATTCGAACAAATCAACTGGAAAGGCGACTACAAAACAGTAGCAGGTTCTTTAG
>JAFYWO010000163.1 GCA_017557925.1 Alphaproteobacteria bacterium
ACTCCTTTCTTTGTAGTTTGATATATCTAAAGCGGTCTTGTCGGGTAAATAAAAATTCATTTACTATTTTGTAAACTAAAATTTTTATTTCCCTCAAGCCCATCTTTATCTATTAAAAATTTTACTCCTTTCTTTGTAGTTTGATATATCTAAAGCGGTTTTGTCGGGTAAATAAAAATTCATTTACTACTCATTTTATGGATCACCACGTCGTTTCACTCCTCGTGATGACGGAAAGAGGATGCTCCTCGTGATGACGGAAAGAGGATGCTCCTCGTGATGACGGAAAGAGGATGCACCTCGTGATAACGGAAATAGGATGACCTCGTGATAATGTGAGACTATGTCGTTGTGAGCAGAGCGTGGCAATCCGGTATACTACAAATAAGCTTATTTTTTGTAGTATACTTTTTATGGACACTACGTTGTAGTTGCTTATCGTGATGATACTGCAGATTATAGGTTTGAATTGCTAGATAGAAGAAACAATGTAATAGCTGTTGTAGTTTAACTTATTGCACAATGATAAAATTTGTGTTACGATAAGCTAAAATATTTACGGGAGAAATAAATATGGCTGAAAATTTAGATAAGTTATTAGCTATGGAGATGATTGAATGCATCAAAGATGAAAGTATGTCAAAAGGTAAGCAAATAAGCAGAGTTGGTTTTTTTATAAAACTAATGGCTGATGTTAAGGTTAGAGATAAAGAAGGCTATACTGCTTTAATGTGGGCGTTTAAAAAAGGCTCTAAAGAGTTGACGGAAATGTTGGTGGCAAAAGGTTCTGATGTTGATGCCAGAAATATGGATGGTTTTACGGCTTTAATGCTTGTTGATAGCGAAAATTATAAAGAAGTGGCTAAGGTATTATTAGATCATCGTGCAAACCTTGAGCTAAAAAGTGATGAAGGTCTAACAGCGTTGATGTTTGCGTGTAGTTATAATAATAAAAATAATTTAGAGTTTTTGCTTGAACAAGGGGCAAATATTGAGGCAAAAAATATATATGGTAATACTTCTTTGATGATGGCGTCCAAATTCGGATATAAAGAAATAATAAAATCATTGTTAGAGCGTGGTGCAAACATTGAGGCAAGAAATATATACGGTAATACATCTTTGATGATAGCATCCAGATTAGGACGTAAAGAAATAGTTGAGCTTTTGTTAGAAAAAGGTGCAGATGTTAATGTGAAAAATAAAGATGGTAAAACAGCGTTGATGTTGGCTGCCAAAGAAGGATATGCAAAAGTTGCTGAGCTTTTGTTAGAAAAAGGTGCTGATATGATGGTAAAAGATAATGATAATCAGACGGCGTTGGAGATTGCTTGTTCATACGGGCAGGAAGATGTTGCAAGTGTATTGAAAAAAGCAAAGAAAAGTTTTAAAAAAAATGGTAAAGTTTTAATAAATGGTAGTAATTCAAACGATAAAAAGTCGGATAATATTGGCAGTTTTTGGAAGAGTGTATTTAATAACAGAGGAATGTAATGCAGAAGATAAAAAAGCATAGTGTTAAGCAATCAAGCTCTGAATAAATAAAAATTTTATTTATAAGGATTGATTTTTATCTTGTCTTAATTTTTTATTTGGTTATCCTTTTAATAAGAATAATTTTTTTGAGGTAGAGTATGCCTGATTTTGAGCTAGAAGATGAAGTTTTAGGTGAGGTTATCGGGGTTGATGAAGCCGGACGTGGTCCGTGGGTTGGTCCTGTTGTTGCCGGTAGTGTTGTTTTTCTTAAAAAAGAGGTTAATCCATTTTTACTTGAGAATTTAAATGACTCTAAAAAAATATCAAAAAAGAAACGAGAAATATTATATGACTTGTTAAGAGAAGAACAAAAACTTGGTAATATAAAAATAGGCATAGGACAGGCAAGTGCGAAAGAAATTGACGAACTCAATATTTTAAATGCGACTTTTTTGGCAATGAAAAGAGCTATATCTCAATGTGAAATAGAACCTGTGTTAGTTTTGATTGATGGTAACAGGTTGCCTAAAAATTTTGAATATAATGCAAAGGCGGTTGTTAAGGGGGATGCTAAGTCTTATTCTATTTCGGCGGCTTCTATTGTGGCAAAAGTTTATCGTGATAAATTGATGGAAGAAATGGCACTTAAATACCCTAATTACGGATTTGAAAAAAATGCAGGATATGGAACAAAAGAGCATATAGAAGCTTTGAAAAAATACGGTATTACACCGGAACATCGTAAATCTTATGCGCCGATTAAGGAGTTTTGTAATGTCTAGTGTTGTTTTGATGTGGTGCAGAAGCAAACAAGAAAATGTTATTGGAATAGGGGCAGATATTCCGTGGAATGAACCGGAAGATAAAAAGAATTTTATTGATGTTGTGGCTAATCAAACAATGGTTATGGGGCGCAAAACTTATGAAAGTATGGAACAAAAAAATATTGAAAATCAAAAAATTTATGTGATGAGTTTTGATAAAAAATATGAGGTTTGTAATCCTTGTTTGCATAAGGTTATTTCTTCGCAAAAAGAATTAAAAGACGAAGAAGATGATTTATATATTGCCGGCGGGAGTTATATTTATGAGTTGTTTTTGAAAGGTAAAGAGAGCCTTAAACCCCAGATTATTGTTGATTGTGTATATGAAGGAGAAATTATGAATTTGGATGGAGAAAAGATAACTATTGATAATTGTATGGGGGTTATTGAAAAAGCTTATCGTCGTATTTCTTTGTTTTATAAAAAGGGAAATGTTACGTCTTCAGTTTGGGTAAAAAAGGGCGAGTTTGTTGAACAGAGTGTCTTGAAGCGTATTATTCGTATTTTAGAAAATGGAGCTGAAGTTTTTTAGTGTATTATAAGCGTAACTATAATTGCACAATGTGTTTTTTGTGTGTAATTTGAAGATTTGTTTTA
>JAFYWO010000164.1 GCA_017557925.1 Alphaproteobacteria bacterium
AATTAAAAAATACTAATTGACAAACATTAAAATAAGCTTCACCATATCAAATATATAAACAGGACTAAACGAGGTGAATATGAGCACACAGAAGGTATGTTTAGTAACAGGTGCCGCAGGTATAATAGGGCAACGTGTTATATCAAGTTTGATCGCAGAAAATAAAAAGGTTATAGCTCTTGGAGAACCTGATGATGTTTTTTCTCCTTCTGTATTAAATACAAATCGTATTCGTATAAATACACTCTTGCCTGTAACCTCTAAATCTTTTCAAAATTATGATGTCCAGTTTTGTTTCGGCGATTTAAGTGATATATCTTTTTTGGCATCAATTTTTTCATCAGCAACTCCGAACAATATTGAAATAGAGTATGTCATACATTTGTCGGCAAATAAAGATATTCAAGCATCATCTCCTAAGGCATACCATCCATCATTTGGAGATACGGTAAATTTATTAGAGGTGGCTCGTGCATATTGGCAAACGGATAAAAATGTATTCAAAGGTTTTTTCTATGCTTCGGATGAAAACAATGAGGTTAACTCTAAGATAGAAAATATGATGCAAAATATTATGGATAAGTATGGTTTTCCTATAGAAATATATTCCCCGAAAGAAAGTTATAAAACTTCATCTTCAACAGCATCTTTGTTGTATCGTTTTGTTTCTCCGTTTGGCAAAAAAACACTCCCCTTAAAAGAGACGGATTCTTCGGATGCAAATAAAAAATATATAGCATCTCTTATTGGAGCAATTACCCATTTTGTTGAAAAGTAATATCAAAACCTCCTAAAGAATAAAAGATTAACAACCCGATAAAAGTAAAAAATATAACATTTTCAAAACTTATTTCTGTTTTTTTGTTCTTAATAATTTTGGCAATAAAGGGAGATATAAGTAATATACACATAACATAACAAGGATTAATGGCAATTCTAAAAGCAATCGTTTTGGCTGTAATTAAGATTAAACTGAAAAATATAAGCCAACACATAGAATAAAAGTCCGGTTTTAATTTGTTGTAATTTTTGTAGTTTTTATAAAATAAAATCAGGTTGTAAATACCGCTGGTTCCACAGGAAATGGTAAGATAATATATGATACCGTCAAATTCATTACCTCCATTAAGGGCAATATAACGAGTTGCAATACTCATAAAAGAAAGAGCAAAAACAGCCGGATATAAGAATTTTTCTGCATCTTTATTTATGTGAACTTTCATCATTAACCAGTAAGAAACAGAAACCCCCGTAAGTATAAAAATAAGACTTAAAAAATCTTTTTTATTTTGAAGCATTTTTTCAAATTCTTGAAATTCAATAATCCACCACAAAATAAGTGTAATAAAAATAGAGGTTGCCATAAAGCCGAAAGTGCTGCTTGTTCCGTATTTTGCGGAAGCAAAAAAAATATGACTATCATAAATGCCGATAAAAACTCCTTGTGTAATGAGAATAATAAAATATTCTATACCGACTTTAGACGAAACGAAATATAAAAGAGGGGATGTAATAACAAAAATCCCAAATCCTCGTATAATTCCCAATAAATATCCGTTAAGATGTCTTGAGGTATTAAAATTAAGATACAAGGCATTAAAAAGCGTATACACAAGACTAAAAAATATCCACTCCATTTTTTTATCCCTTATAATGAAAATAATAAGAAGATTTAATGTCTTGGAATTATTTTTCAAATAAGCCTTAAAAAAAATTTTTTTATACGAAATTTTAACCATCTGCCGTCTTTAATGATTGCAAGAGGTAATTAAAATAAATTTATAGGTAAACAGTAAATGAACACAGTTAATAATATTTTTGAAAGAATGAAAAAATCAGGCTTATTTATTGTTTTGGGTATTTTTTTAATTTATTTTACTATAAACGCCATAAAGGGTGACAGAGGTATATTTAAGTATATGTATCTGAAAAATAAGGTAGAGCAAGCCAATTTGGAAAAAACACGTTATCAAGCCATAAAAAAGGACTTGGAATACAAGGTTTCAATGCTTTCCGAACAGTCATTGGATTTAGATTATTTGGAAGAGAGAGCTCGTATTGTTCTTAATATGGTAGAAAATGGTGAGTATATCATTTTAGATAAAGATATTGATAAACACTAAATTTTGATTGTTTTTTATATAAATCTCTGCTAAAAGTCAATAATTGGTAATTATAGCCAAAATTACCAATGTTTTTTTAATAGATTAACGGAAACTATAATTGATAAGACGATATAAAAAGAATCGCATAAAGCGTAGGCAGATTACTAATTACTCTCAAACGGAAACAAACAGGCTTTTTTCCGAAAAGGAGTTTATAATCCGTTCTAATGGCCGAATGAAAGTATTTAAAATATCATCAAAAGTGCAATGGATGGTTTTTATACTTATGGTAACTGTTGGAATGTGGAGTGCTTATAATTATCAAATGTATAATGTTTCCGGCAAAATAATTTCTTATCAAGAGCAAAAATTAGATGAAACAAGAGATGCTTATGTAGACCTTATGAGTGACTTTGTTATAGTCCATAAAAACATAACAGGACTTGTTGAGAATATTGGTAATACTGAAAATACTAAAGAAAGTGATATAGACCAATATCTGAAAAAAGCCCAAATCATAGAAGATAAGATAAAAAAGATTTCTGCTCGTGAAGACTGGATAGATGAAAATAAAGTAGATGAAAAGAATGCTCTAAAAGATGCCCTTATACACAAAGATTTTGCTTTAGAAGAGAAAAAACTTTTGGAAGAAAAAGTAAGGCACTTAGAAAAGGTGATAAGTTCTTTGCAAACTTTTGAGATGGAAATCTTAAAAAAAGTAGAAGACGTTTCTCAAAAAGAAATAGATAAAGTAAAAAATTCTTTGAATATCGTAAATAAAGAGCTCAAAAAAAGAGGCAAATACTTTAATCCGCTTGCTAATTCCAAAAAAGATAACAAAGGTGGTGTATTTATTCCGGTTTCAAGCACAGAAGGTATAGATATATCACTTACAAATCAAGCAAGTAAGAGTTTTAAGCTTCTTGATGACAGTATTTATTATAACAAATCAATTAAGAGAGTTCCTATAGGAAAACCTGTGTGGTCATACTGGGTATCTTCATCTTTCGGTACAAGAACAGACCCGTTTAATTCTAAAAGTGCCCGCCACAAAGGTATAGATTTGGCTTCTAACAAAGGTAATAAGATAAAAACAATGGCAGAAGGCATTGTTACAAAATCCGGTTGGGGGTCAGGTTACGGAAAAGTTGTAGAAATAGACCATGGAAACGGCTTTAAGACCAAATATGCACACTTAAACGCTATATACGTTAAAAAAGGTCAAGAAGTATCCAAAGGTCAAGCCATAGGAGAAGTTGGATCAACAGGTCGTTCTACAGGACCGCATCTTCATTATGAGATATTATATGATGGTGTTCCGATGGACCCGATGGTATTTATGAAAGCACTTTAAAAAAAGGAGAAAAAATGCGAAAATTAAGAAGAATACTATTTTTAAAATTAGCTCGTTTGATGCGTGGAGAAAAAAATGTTGTTCCATGTATCATTAGCGCCGGAACAAAAATAGTAGGTAACATCAATGATGGAGATATAATACATATAGACGGAAAATTAGAAGGTGATGTATGCTGTAAAGAGCTAATCATTGGTCCAACAGGAGTAGTTTGCGGTAAAATTACGGCAAAAAGTTTAGAATTATTTGGTGAATTAAACGGAACTTTAACCGTAGAGAGTTTATCAATAGCTTCAAGTGCACGTTTTATAGGTGATTCTGTATACAAAACAATAGCTATAGAACCCGGTGCGGTTTTAATCGGAAACTGCAATAAAAAAGAAACAGCATAACAACCTTTCAATAATTATCATTTTTAAGGAATTAAGATATGAAAAATACCGTAGTAGCATTGGTTTATGATTTTGACGAAACTCTATCAACTACTTATATGCAAGATTATGTTTTAATTCCTGAATTAGGTATGTCGCCAAAAACTTTTTGGAAGAAAGCAAACCAATGGTCTTTGGATAATGGGGTAGACCAAATTACCGGTAGTATGTATTATTTTATGAAAACAGCCAAAGAAAAAGGCGTTCGCTTAACCAGAGAAAATTTTAGATATTGCGGTACACTTGTTCAATATTATAAAGGAGTTGAAACTTGGTTTGAGCGCATAAATGCATACGGTAAAAAATTGGGGCTTCAAATTGAACATTATATTATATCATCTGGTTATGAAGAGATTTTAGAAGGTGCTGCAATTTGTAAATATTGTAAGGACGTTTATGGTTGCAGTTATGCTTTTGGAGAAGATGGAACACCTGTTTGGCCGGCAAGAGTTATCAACTATTCTACTAAAGTCCAATGTTTATCTAAAATAAATAAAGGTTTAAGTAAACTTGATGATAAACTTGTAAATGAATATATGGAAGATGAAAAACGCCGTATACCGTTTTCTCGTATAGTTTATTTTGGAGATGGTATGACTGATATTCCTTCTATGAAGTTGGTAAAAACAAGGGGAGGTAATGCAATAGCGGTTTATAAACCTAAAAGTAATCATAGAGAAAAGGCCGTAAAACTCTTAAAAGATAAACGAGTAAACTTTGCTTTACCTGCAGATTATCAAGAGGGAACTGCTCTTGATCACGTTGTAAAGACAATCTTAGAGAAGCTTGCAACTGAGCGAAATCTGGAAATTTTAAAGAATGAAGAAAAGAAAAAGCTTAAATAATTTCATTGATAACAGTGATGAATATTTTATGTCTATTGCCTTAAAAGAGGCAAAAAAGGCTTATGCTAAAGATGAAGTTCCGATAGGGGCAGTTTTGGTATCTGAAACAAAAGAAATTATAGCTAAAGCTCATAATACTGCAGAATATGGGACTTCTGCTCTTGAGCACGCAGAAATGAAAGTAATGCAAAAATCAGCCAAAAAACTTAAAACCTCTCGTTTGTGGGGGGCAACTTTGTATGTAACCATAGAACCTTGCACAATGTGTGCAACCGCAATTTCAATGATGAGAATAAAAAGACTTGTTTTCGGTGCAGAAAATAAAAAAGGAGGGGCTGTATTGAACGGAGTTAAGTTTTTTGAAAGTTCCGCATCTTTTCATAAGCCCGAAATAATAAGTCATGTGTTAGAAAAACAAACATCTGAAATACTTACTGATTTTTTTAAAAACAAACGAAAGTAATAATAATCTCTCCATTTTTTAATAAAAGCATATTGACATAATTTAAGTTTTAATAGATAATATCTCCTTCAAAAATATTTTTATAATCTTAAATTTTTGTGTATGTTTTTAGAAATTAAACCATCTGTTGTGTTTAATACACATTACAGATTGAAGAGAATTCAATTCTATGCCAATGGCGCATTTAGTTTGAATGTTGAGCGTTTGCAAGATGGTAAAGAGGAACTTTTGTTTGCTGATTGTGAAGGTAATATTCTTTATCAAACTCATCAAGCCGATAGAGGAATAGCGCTTTATAATGGTAGCTACCTGTTATTAGGAGAACCTACGGT
>JAFYWO010000165.1 GCA_017557925.1 Alphaproteobacteria bacterium
AGGCCATAACTTTTTATGTCATTGGCAGCAAATAAATAACTTCCCCCGTATAAATCTATATCTTTGAGGCAGTCATATATAACAACCTTTGCTTGTCTAAACACCTTCTCTCTGTTTTTTCTTCCCATTTTATAAAAATTAACACTGGAATAAATTTCTGCTCCAATATTTTTTAACAACCTGTAACCCATACCGGAACTATTACCTTCATAAATATAAATAATTTTATCCTTATTTTTTACTTTAGAAAAATCAGGTCTTTTACCGCAATTATCCACCTCCAAATATGAAACTTCAACCCCTTTGCTCTTTGCTCCGCTACACAAATTTTTATTAGTGGAAATATATTCGTCAAAATTATTTAATTCCTCAAAATAACCTTCCGTAAATCTATCAACAAAATAAATGTTATGTGCCTCATCAATATACCTTTTATCTAAAGAAATACTGTTACCTCTCACAAAAATATTTGTCTTTGCATCATTTAATCTCTGAGGATACAAATCCCCTAAATAACTGGGTTCTAAAACCTCAAAACCTTTTCTTTCGTAATCACAAACCAAATAATCTAAAATACTCCCCAAACCATAATTTACTTCATCTTCAGTCATCTCCAGCCTAAAAGCAACTTTCTTTTCATTAAGCTTAAACTCTTGCTTTCCTTTAACTGATTTACCTACAATAAACGCACTTACAAAAATTACTGCGACAACAATGATGTATATAATCTTTCTTATCATCTTACTTGTTCTCCCTTAATAACTTTTTTTCTTTTGCATACTCTCTCATAATTTTTGCCATTTCAGAAATTACCTTTTCTGCCCCAAATCTCTCTTTTGTAATATTATGAGCTCTTTTTGCTTTTTCTTGACGTTCTAAAGGATTATCCGAATAATATTTTACAAGATTTACAAATTCTTCTTCGTTTTTATACATAGGTATACTATCGCCATAAATATCTTCTATTGCCTCATTATAATCAGAAATCACAAAAGCTCCGCAAGCCGTAGCATCAAAAATTCTGTTGCTTATATAACCGGCCATAATCATATCATCTCTTGTATCATTAAACACAATATCCGCAGACGAGTAATAATATTTCAAATCTTCATTTTTAAGTTGAAAACCTTTTAGCATTTTTATATTATCCCCTACCAAAACATTTTCCCAATCTGCACCATAAATATCAATTTCAATTCCGTTATTTATTGCATAACTAACCGTTTTACGACTTGCAAAATTCGGCCATCTGTTACCCACAAACAAGAGTTTGGACTTATACTTTTCATTATATGCCGGATAAAACTTATCAAGTCTTGTAAATTGCGGAATAAAATAAGAATTTATCCCTCTTTTTCTGTAATCTTCATTTTTTTTCATAGAACCAGTAAAAACTATATCAGCTCGTCTTACTTCCATCAAATTATAAGGCACGGTTTCATACAATACGGCAATTCTGTCTTTATCAACAAAACTATGATAATTCTCAACCCTAAGTTCGGGCCACTTTCGCATAATAAATTCAAACCCCTCACCGAAATTTCTGTTAGAATAAGTATCCTCAATAGAATAGATTTTTGTTTCAAATCCGTTTTTCTCAAACTCCACAGCCAAATCAAACGCCAAATATTTTTCCCCCACAATCATTTTGTTGCCAACCATATCATCAGCATAGGGAATTGGTAAATTTATAACAACTTTATTATAATTGAGCTCATAAGGGTCATAGTCGGAATCAAGACCTTTCATAAACCCCAAGCCAAAAAACAAAATTACCCCCAAAAAGACAAAAACTTTTTTCATATCCAATCTAACCTAAAAAACAAACCATAAGAACTCTACTTCATATATAAAAAAACAACAAGTAAGAAAAAAAATTTTTCCTCTATTAGTTAACTATTTCCAGTATAATCTTATCCATTATTAAAAAACCTCTATCCGTAAGCCAAATACTCTCATCATCTTTTATTAAAAAACCTTCATCAATAAAATTATTAACTTTTTTCAAATTCACAAACTCAAAAAAATCTATCCCAACAATATCAAAAAACTTACCGAACTTAATTCCCGAATTTACCCTAAATCCCATAATAATCAGCTCAATACCTCTATCTCTTGGACTTATTTCTTCTTCAATTTTTCCATCCCAAAGCTGATAAAAACTATTTTTTGCCTTCAACCTTCCTGCTGCCCCTTTTCCAAGTCCCACATAATCTCCCCCATTCCAATAAACCAAATTATGAACAGAGCGATTGTAAACATCCTTAGAAAAATTAGAAACCTCATACCTTTCAAATCCGTTTTCTCTAAGATAAGAAACCGTATCTTCATAAAACTTTGCACTAACAACCTCAGGCATTTCTTCTATTTTTTTACGATAAAAAACCGTTCCTTGCTCAATACTTAACTGATACAACGATATATGTTTAATTCCTCTTTTAATGACCTCATCAACTTCTTTAACCCATTTATCAAAAATCTGTTTAGGTCTGGCATAAATAAGGTCTACCGAAAATTTATCAAAAACCTCCACTCCCAACTCAATAGCTTTATAAGCATCTTCCAAACTATGAGTTCTGCCGAAAAACTTCAAATCATCTTCTCTTAAAGCCTGCACACCTAAAGATAACCTGTTAATACCTGCTTGTCTAAAACCTAAAAACTTATTTCTCTCAAAAGTATTAGGATTTGCCTCCAAGCTTATTTCAACCCCTTCTGCAATATTATAAAATTTTCCGATTTCATCTAATATTCTTGCAACTGCTCCACTACTTAATAAAGAAGGTGTTCCACCCCCAAAAAATATAGATTTAACCTCTCTTTCTCCACTCAAATTACGCATATATTCAAGGTCACGACAAATACCTGAAACGTATTCTTTTTCATCAAAATTTTTCGGCAATATACCTCTAAAAAAATCACAATAAGGACAACGTGATTTACAATACAAAAAATGCACATATATAGAAAGGTCTTTATTATTCATATTCATTCCTTAAAAACATAAAAAAACTACCACTCAAGCACTATTCTGTCAATAAAAACTATAAAAACATCCGATATTATCCCTTTTTTATTATAAACAAAGCCCCAAACCAAACTCTTGTCCCTCAAAAACTCCCCTTGATTGCCTTTTATCCGCAAATTCCAACCACCTCGCCATTGCTTAACGCAACGCTCCCCCACGTCATCAATACAGTATACAACAAATCATCCTCCCACGTCATTGCGAGCCGTTAGGTAGTGGCAATCCACTCTACCCCGCCCGTCATTGCGAGCGTAGCGTGGCAATCCAGTCTAAAAAACAATCAAGCTTATTCAATGTGGCTTTCCACCCATGGATCACCACGTCGCATTCGCTCCTCGTGAT
>JAFYWO010000016.1 GCA_017557925.1 Alphaproteobacteria bacterium
ATAACTAAAAAAAACACTTGCCAAATAGATTTTTTTTATATAAAAACAACTCCAGCATCCGTTCAATATACTTATTTTGAGTTTTTGAACGGGTAATTGTGTAAAATAATTTTATAAAAGAGTTAAGGAAATGGCTACACCAAAGAAGAAAACATCACAATCTCGTCGTAATATGCGCCGTTCACATGATGCGTTGACTCCAAATGCTTATCACGAATGTCCTAATTGCGGTGAGTTGAAGAGACCTCATAATGTTTGTCCAAAGTGTGGATATTATGATGGTAAAGAAGTCGTTGCTCAAAAGGCAAAAGACGAAGAGTAATTAAAAACTTATTTTTATGGAGCAGGTTTTGTCTACTAATAATCTGGTCATATCAATAGATGCTATGGGGGGGGATAATTCCCCCAAAGTAGTTATAGAGGGGCTGAGTCTTGCGCATAAGAGAAATCCTGATATTAGGTTTCTTGTATATGGGGATGAAGCTAAGGTTAATGAGGAGATGGATAAATATCCTTCTCTAAAGGAAGTTTGTCAGATTTTTCATACAGAAGAATTTGTTCATAACGAAGATAAGCCTTCTCATGTAATCCGTAATCGTGCAACAAGTATGTATCAAGCGGTTGAAGCTGTTAAAAAAGGAGAGGCTTCAGCAGTTGTTTCTGCCGGTAATACGGGTGCTTTGATGGCAATTTCAAAAATGCTCCTAAAAACAATCCAAAAGATACATCGTCCTGCAATAATCAGTATGATGCCACATCAAAACGGCAGATATGTTATGCTTGATTTGGGGGCTAATACTGAATGTGACGGTATCAACTTGGCAGAATTTGCAATAATGGGTAATATTTTTGCAAAACACGCTCTTGGTATGGAACAGCCGAGAGTCGCATTGATGAATATCGGTGCTGAGGAGATGAAAGGCAAGGGAGAGATTCACGTTGCCGCTCACATAATCAAAAATATGAACTCATTAAATTTTATTGGTTACATTGAACCACACGATATTCCTAAAGATAAAGCAGATGTCATTGTTGCTGATGGATTTAGCGGAAACATTGCCCTAAAATCTGTTGAAGGGACTTGCACTTTAATCATGCGCTTAATAAAGCAATCAATCAAAGATTCTTTTTGGGCAAAATTGGGTATACCGTTTATGCTTGGTGCTATGAAGAAATTAAAATCCAACGTAGATCCCAGATTATATAACGGCGCAATGTTTGTCGGGTTAAATGGTTTATCGGTTAAGAGCCACGGAGGAACAGATGCTTTCGGTTTTTCCATAGCTATTGACAATGCTGCCAATTTAGTAAGAAAAGACTTTATCGGGTCGATTCGTAAAGAGCTTGAACATGTAGATTTAGATGAACTTTCACAGGAAGCGTGCTATGAAGTGTATTAGAACAAAAATTATCGGTTGCGGACATTATCTCCCTGCCAAAGTTTTAACCAATGATGATTTATCCAAAATGGTAGAAACAAACGACGAGTGGATTAGTACTCGTACAGGTATTAAAAGTCGCCACATTGCAGCAGAAAATGAGGTATCTTCGGATTTAGCTCTTAAAGCATTGGAAATGGCAATGAAAAATGCCAACATCACAAAAGATGATTTAGATGTAATCGTTGTTGCAACATTAACACCTGACCATTGTGCTCCAACTGTATCTGCACGAATTGCCGGTAAATTGGGTGTAAAATCTGGAACACCTACTTTTGATATAGGTGCGGCTTGTTCTGGATTTGTTTATGCCTTAACAATGGTAGATAATATGATTCGTCTTGGTCAAGTAAAAACAGCTGCAGTTATTGGTGTTGAAACAATGTCAAGAGTAATAGACTGGACAGATAGAAATACTTGCGTTTTATTTGGAGACGGAGCAGGTGCAGCTATTGTTCAAGCTTCAGAAGGTGAAGGAACATCAGCAGATTATGGTCTTCTTGCAACAAAGATATACGCAGACGGAACACAATATGACAGTTTAGGAACAAGTGGCGGTGTATCATCAACACAAACAGCCGGCTATGTTCATATGAATGGTAAAGAAGTTTTCAAATATGCGGTTGGTGCTATGTGTGAAGCAAGCTACGCAGTTATGGAACAAGCTAATGTAACAGCAGATGATATTGATTGGTTGTTACCACACCAAGCTAATATCCGTATAATTTCCGGTGTAGGTCAAAAATTAAATGTTCCGACAGAAAAAGTTATTGTAACTGTTGACCATCACGGTAATACTTCAGCGGCCTCAATACCTTTAGCCATATCAGAATCAGTTGCTAACGGCACAATTAAATCCGGAGATTTGGTTTTAATACCGGCAATGGGCGCAGGCTTTACTTGGGGCGGGTTGTTGATTAGATTTTAAAAATATTCTGTATAATTTATGCTTTGATATTGAATATTGTTAAAAACTGATTATGCTCTAACTAGATTATGTAAAACAAGTATTTATTTGAAGAAAGGTGGAAAATGACAACTATTACACGAGCAGATATTGCAGATAGAATTTGTGAAGAAGTAGGTTTATCACGCAAAGATGCGGGAGATATTTTGGATATGGTTATTGATGAAATGAGAGCAGAGCTTTCATCTGGTAATGATGTAAAAATATCTTCTTTCGGTTCATTTTTGCTAAAACGTAAAAGTGCTCGTATCGGTCGTAATCCTAAAACCGGTGTTGAGGCTGAGATTACACCTAGAACAGTAAGTTCTTTCCGTCCTTCACAAACATTAAAAGGCGCTGTTAACAAGAAATAATAGTAGCATAAAAAGAATTTAGGGGCGCTTATTTATTAAGCGCCTATTTTAAAAATAAGAGGGGTAAAATGGGGATAAATAAATCCAAATCGGCATTTAGAAGTATCGCAGAAGTTACTGAAGACTTAGATATAGCCCCACATGTGTTGCGCTTTTGGGAAACGAAG
>JAFYWO010000166.1 GCA_017557925.1 Alphaproteobacteria bacterium
AAACAACTGCTCATCAAATAGAAAAGGCAGAAAAAAGACTTTTTGATTTAGCTATGCACGGTGATGGTCAAAAAGGGTTTCAAGACTTTGGAACATCATTAAATCAAGCGCTTGAGTTGATAGAAAAAGCCTACCAAAAAGAAGGTAAGGTTTCCGGTGTTCCGACAGGTCTTAATGATTTAGATAAAAAAATGGGTGGATTAAACGATTCTGACTTGATAATTCTAGCAGGTCGTCCGGCTATGGGAAAGTCGGCCCTTGCTATGAATATAGCTTATAATGTTGCCGAGTACATGTTGAATGATAACAAAGCAGACCCATCGTCCAAAGGGGTGGCAATCTTTTCGCTTGAAATGTCTGCAGACCAATTAGCCTCCCGTATTTTATCAAGTATAACAGATACATCCGGTCATAAACTCCGTAACGGAGATATGGAATTAGCGGAGTTTAACAGAGTTGTTGCAGCTGTTCGCTCATATCAAAAGCTTCCTCTTTATATTGATGATACCCCGGGTATTTCAATAAATACCATACGAACAAGAGCTCGTCGCTTAAAAAGAACACATGGTTTGGGTTTAATCATCATTGACTATATTCAACTTATCAGCGGTTCTGAAGGTAAAAAAAATGAAGGAAATCGTGTTCAAGAAGTTTCTGAAATCTCAAGAGGATTAAAAATTCTGGCTAAAGAATTGAAAGTTCCCGTAATAGCATTATCACAATTAAACCGTGGTCTTGAACAACGTGATGATAAGCGTCCGCTTATGTCGGATTTGCGTGAATCCGGTTCTATTGAGCAAGATGCTGATATTGTTATGTTTGTTTTCCGTGAAAATTACTATATCCATAATGCCGAACCTAAAAGAAACAGTGGAGAAACAGATGAGCACTTCCAAAAAAGAACTGAAGAATGGCAAATAAGAGACAGAGAAACCGCTAATCTCGGTGAGGTTATTATCGGAAAACATCGTCACGGCTCAACTGGAACGGTAAAACTCTTTTGGAACGGAGAGTATGCACGTTTCAGTAATTTAACCAGAGATGAATATTTGCCGGAACAAAGAGGATAATAATATGAAAAAATATTCTTCAGCACAATGGGAAGCAATTTGTCGTCGTTGCGGTAAATGTTGTTTGATAAAACTTCAAGATGAAGAAACCGGAGAAATATATTATACCAACGTTGTCTGTAAATATTTTAATGAAGAAACAATGTCTTGCTCTGTATACGATAAGAGAACAACTCTTGTGCCCGAATGCTTGAAACTTAATCCGAACAATGTAGATAAACTTTGCTGGATGCCTAAAACATGTGCATACAGAGAGTTGTTTGAAACCTCACCTTCTGCCATACATACAACCATAAAAGGAAGATGCGTTAAAGAAACCGAAATATCACAAGAAGATATAGAAGATTATATAGTGGATTGGGATGATTTATAATGGAAGATACAAACTACATAATAGAAGAAGCTTATGACCCTGAAGAACGTTTTAGAGATTTAAGTGATGTTGAGCCAAAATTTTGGGAAAAGAAGAGTTTGGAAGAATTATCTAAACGAGAGTGGGAGCTTTTGTGTGACGGTTGCGGAAAATGCTGCCTAAACAAGTTGGAAATAAAAGGACGTATATGTTTTACAAATACTTATTGCAGATTTTTAGATACAAAAAGTTGTTTGTGTAAAATTTATGATAACCGTTTAGAAAAAGTTAATGATTGTCGTGATATAGACATCAAAGCTATAAGAGAAAAACCTCGTTGGTTGCCTAAAACCTGCGCTTATGTGCTGTTGGATGAAAAGAAACCGCTTCCTTCTTGGCATCCGCTTATAACCGGCAAAGCGAGTTCTGTGCACAAAAGTGGTGTTTCTCTAAAAAATAGAGAGTTGATAAACGAAGCAGAGGTGACAGATTATGAAAATCACATTGTTAAGTGGGAGGATCTTTGACGTTGACGCAGATTTAGGCTTTGATATGCGAGTTGTTTATTCTAAGCGTTCAAGAAAGCTTACGCTTCGTATTGATAAAAAAGACAGAGTGGCAGTTCTTACGATTCCTAAATACTGTTCAAGAAAAAAGGCTGTTTCGTTTGTAGAAAGTCATCAGGATTGGGTGTTGGATAATTTAAGAAAGATTCCTGAATTAAAAAGTTTTCAAGAAAATGATGTTATAAGTTTGTTTGGTAAAAATTATCAAATAGTTCATACCGAGATTAGAGGTTGCACAAAGTTAGATAAAAAAAATAAAATTCTCTATGTTTCCGGAGGAAAAGAGTTTTTGCATAGAAGGGTTAAGGATTTTATAAAAAAGATTGCTTTGGAAGAATTTACAAAACGTTCCGAACAAGTTGCTGAAATGATAGGAAAAACAGTTCATAATGTGTGTATTAAAGACACAAAGTCACGATGGGCGAGTTGTTCTACTTTAAATAATATAAATTACAGTTGGCGGTTGGCGCTGGCACCGGAATATGTTATACGTTATATCGTTGCTCACGAGGTGTCACACCTAAAGCATCAAGACCATTCGGCTTATTTTTGGGCTTTAGTTGAATATTTGGAAAAAGATGCCTCCAAAGGTCGTGATTGGTTAACTGAAAACGGGCATTTGTTGTATATGTATAAATAAATCTTTATACCAAAAATTAAGAAACATTGTGGAAAGATGTTGTTGTAAATAGATTTTTAATTTTTATCTATTTATATTACAAAAATAAACAAAGGGGGAAATCCGGTGCAAAAGGTATCAAAACATAAAATCGTAAGTTCTTATGCGAAGGCTTGGCTTGATGCAGGTATTTCAGCCAAAAAAGAAGATGAAATCTTAAAAGAAGTTGAAGCGCTGGAAATAAGTTTTACAGAAAATAAAGAGCTTTGGTCGCAACTGCAAATCTTGAATAAAGATAGTGTTAAAGCTGTGGAGTTGATAAAATATTTAGCTGAAAAATTGAAATTTACACCAATAACCGCAAATACGTTGATTTTAATTGCGGAAAATAAGAGGTTGGATTTTTTGCCTCAAATATTAAAAGAATGGCAAAAGTTGTATAATGAAGATAACTCAATAGTAGAAGTAGAGGTTGAGAGCGTTGTTTCGCTTAAGGCAACAGAAATAAAAAAAATAACCCAAGTGTTAGAAAAAAAGATAAATAAAAACGTAAAAATAACAAATAAACTGAACAAAGACATATTAGGAGGGCTTCGTATAAGGTTTTCAGGCTATCAAATAGATGATAGTCTTTTCAGAAAACTTGATGATGTATGTAAATTAACAAAAGGATAAACAAGTATCTCAAAGGATATAGAGGCGAAATTTTTATTATACAAGAAAGGTAAATAAATGGCAGTTAAGGCAGAAGAAATAACCGCAATTTTGCAACAAAAGATAGAAAATCAGAATCTTGAAGCAACGCTTGAAGAAAGAGGAACGGTATTATCTGTAGGTGATGGTATTGCCATAGTATACGGACTTCAGGGGGTAGAATATAATGAGATGGTGGAATTTCAGTCCGGCGCAAAAGGTATGGCATTAAACCTTGGTGAAGATAGTGTCGGTGTTGTGATTTTTGGTTCGGACCAAGAGATAAAAGAAGGTGACGAAGTAAAAAGAACTAAAAACATTGTGAGTGTTCCTGTCGGTAAAGAATTGTTAGGCAGAGTTGTTGATGCATTAGGAAATCCTATAGATGGTCTTGGTTCTATAAAAGCAAAAGAATTTTCAAAAGTAGAAACTAAAGCCCCCGGTATTATTGAAAGAAAAGGTGTGCACGAGCCGGTTCAAACAGGTTTGAAGGTTATAGATTCGCTCATACCAATCGGAAGAGGGCAACGAGAGTTAATTATTGGCGACCGTCAAACAGGTAAAACATCTATTATCGTTGATACTATCATAAATCAGAAAAAAATAAATCAAGAAGCATCATCTGATAAAGATAAGTTGTTTTGCATATATGTAGCAATAGGTCAAAAACGTTCTACGGTTGCGCAAGTTGTAAAAACCTTAAAAGATAATGGTGCTCTTGACTATACAATAGTAGTTGCTGCAACTGCATCAGATGCTGCACCTCTGCAATATTTAGCACCTTACTCCGGTTGTGCAATGGGAGAATACTTTAGAGACAGAGGAATGCACGCTGTTATCTTTTATGATGACTTAACCAAGCAGGCAACGGCATATCGTCAAATGTCTTTGTTATTGCGCCGTCCACCTGGCCGTGAAGCATATCCGGGAGATGTGTTCTATCTGCATTCACGCTTATTGGAAAGAGCGGCTAAATTAGATGATAAATACGGTGGTGGTTCTTTGACGGCAATTCCTGTGATAGAAACCCAAGCAGGTGACGTTTCTGCCTATATTCCTACCAACGTAATTTCAATTACAGACGGACAAATTTTCTTAGAAACATCGTTATTCTATCAAGGTATACGTCCTGCGGTAAATATCGGTATTTCAGTTAGTCGTGTGGGTTCAGCAGCTCAAGTAAAAGCTATGAAACAAGTTTCCGGTTCTATGAAATTGGACCTTGCGCAATATAGCGAAATGGCAGCTTTTTCACAGTTTTCATCTGACTTGGATGTGGCAACCAAAAAACTCCTAAATCGTGGTGCAAGACTAACAGAAATGTTAAAGCAACCGGTATATCACCCGTTGGCATTAGAAGAAGAAGTTGTGGTATTGTTTGCCGGTTCACACGGCTTTTTAGATGATTTGGAAATAAAGGAAATAAAACCTTTTGAAGATTATGTGTTAAATGAAATAAAAAATAACCATCCAAACCTTATAAAAGAGATTAAGGACAAAAAAGAAATATCTAAAGAGCTTGAAGCAAAGCTTATAGACTTCTTCAATAAAACACTGCAAAGCTATAAACAGACTTTGGTTTCAAAAGATAAGTTAATCGCATAAGAAAGGGAACTCTATGGCAGGCTTAAAAGAGTTACGCACGAGAATTGATAGTGTAAAATCTACCAAAAAGATAACTTCAGCTATGAAAATGGTTGCAGCATCTAAATATCGCCGTGCAGAGTTAACTCTTGAAAAAAGTGAGCTCTTTCAAAAAAAGATGATAGAAAATATCAAAAAAGTTTTGCAAGAGTTAAAAAATTTGGAAGAAGAAAAAGGTATATCGTTTGTCTTACCCAAGATGCTGGTAGAGCCGGTAGCACCTAAAGTTTATGCTTTATTTGTTTTAGCATCAGACAGAGGCCTATGTGGCGGATATAACTCAATGATAGCTAAAACTGCTAAAAAAAGAATAGACGAGTTGGAAAAACAAGGCAAAACCGTAAAAGTATTTTGTTACGGTAAAAAGGCTATTACCGGCCTTAAGCGTTTTGGTGTAACCAACATAGAAGCCAGTTACCCAAATGTCATAAAGAAAAATTTGACATACGGTGAAGCTCTTCACTTTTTGCACGATGTATTGGATAAAAAAGCGCAATATAACGCAGATATTTGTGAAATAGTATATAGTGACTTTTTATCCGGTTTATCACGCACATACTCATCAAAACAGGTAATACCTTTTGATATAAAGCTTAACGCAGAAGATAAGAAAATAAATCAAGTAGGAGATGCGTATTATACTTACTTACCTGACAAACTTTCGTTGTTGGAAAATTTATCAAGTATGTATATAAGAACATCAATTTTTGAGATTTTAATTAACTCGCAAGCATCAGAACACGCAGCTCGTATGACCTCAATGGATAATGCGACCAAAAATGCAGATGATATGATAAGCTCATTAACATTTAAATATAACAGCCTAAGGCAATCGGCAATTACTACAGAGTTAGTAGAAATTGTAGCCGGCGCAGAAGCAATGTAAAAATTAAGGAGATATTAGATGGCACCTCGCACACAATCTAAAAAAGCACCTCAAACAGAAAATCAAACAAAACTTGTAGAGTTGCAAAAAATTTTAGAAAAACAAAATCCGGAACAGCTTGGAGAAATCCATCAGGTAATGGGTGCGGTTGTTGACGTTAAATTCAGTTCAACCAAAGCATTGCCTCCGATATTAAGCGCCTTAGAGTGTATAAATCAAGATAAAGTTTTGGTATTAGAAGTAGAACAACATTTAGGCGAGAATGTTGTAAGAACTATAGCAATGGATACAACAGATGGTTTATATAGAGGTATAAAAGTTTATAACACAAATCGCCCGATTACCGTTCCTGTCGGTAGAGAGCTTTTAGGTCGTATAATCAACGTTGTAGGAGATGCAGTTGATGGAAGAGGTGAGGTTAAAACCAAAAATTATTTCCCAATTCATCGTGAAGCACCGGAATTTATTGATCAAAAAACAGAGCCGGAAATATTTGTAACTGGTATTAAAGTAATTGACTTGTTAGAGCCATACTTAAAAGGTGGTAAAATCGGTCTTTTCGGGGGTGCCGGTGTTGGTAAAACGGTATTGATTATGGAACTAATCAATAACATAGCCAAAGGACACGGCGGATACTCCGTGTTTGCCGGTGTAGGAGAGAGAACTCGTGAAGGAAATGACCTTTATAAAGAAATGATAGAAAGCGGGGTTATAGACCTTAAAGGCGATAAATCTAAAACAGTTCTTGTATACGGACAAATGAATGAACCACCAGGAGCTCGTGCCAGAGTTGCATTAACAGGGTTGACTGAAGCAGAATATTTCAGAGATGTAGAAAATCAAGATGTGTTGTTTTTCGTAGATAATATCTTCCGTTTTACACAAGCTGGTTCAGAAATTTCTGCGTTATTGGGACGTATTCCTTCAGCCGTTGGTTATCAACCGACACTAGGAACAGACATGGGTGCAATGCAGGAGCGTATAACATCAACATCTAATGGTTCAATTACATCAGTGCAAGCGGTTTATGTTCCGGCCGACGACTTAACTGACCCGGCACCGGCTACAACTTTTGCTCACTTAGATGCCACAACGGTGTTGTCAAGAAAGATAGCTGGTCTTGGTATTTATCCGGCGGTAGACCCGTTAGATTCTACGAGCCGTATCTTAAATCCTGAAGTTGTAGGACAAGAACATTATCAAGTAGCTCGTGGTGTTCAAGAAATTTTGCAAAAATATGCTTCGCTTCAAGATATTATTGCAATTCTTGGTATGGATGAATTGTCTGATGATGACAGAATAATCGTATCTCGTGCCAGAAAAATTCAAAAATTCTTGTCACAACCGTTCTTTGTAGCAGAAGTGTTTACAGGTAAAGAAGGTCGTTTTGTTAAACTTGAAGATACCATAAAAGGATTTAAGGGTATTTTAGATGGTCTTTATGACGATATTCCCGAACAAGCATTCTATATGGTTGGAACAATAGAAGAAGTATTGGAAAAGGCCGAAAGTATGAAAGGGGTTGCATAAAGAATGGCAAATGATGTTGAACTGAAAATATATATGCCTGAAAAGGTAGTTTTTGATGAAAAAGTTTTTAGGGCTGTTCTTCCGTTTGATAATAAAAATATAACGGTATTAAAGGACAGAGCTCCGACTTTAATCAGTCTTGATATGGGAGTAATCCAAATTTTGGATGAAGAGTATAATATTACCGAGGAACTGCTCATCGCAAACGGTTTTGCTGACATATTGCCAAACAGTTGCACCATAACAACAGAGATGTGTTTTTATAAAAAGAACCTTACACTTGAAGCTGTAAGGGAGTTAAATGAAGATTCACCTAATCCGTTTTATAAATGGTTGGTAGAATTATTTGAAAAAGAAGAAAGCTATAAAAAGTAATAAATCCTTGTATAAAGCCACCTTTTAAGGTGGCTTTTTTATTTTCTAATTTTTATTAAATTACATAAAAGAATAGGGGTTAATATCAATTTCAACCCTGACATTTGATTTAATCTTAATCATACCCATCCATTTTTTTAATATTTCTTGGATATTAACATTTTTATCGGTTTTTAAGAGAAGTCTATATCTGTATCTTCCTCTTAATAAATGAAGTTGTGCCGGTGCAGGACCCAGTGTTGTGATGTTGTCTGTTCTCGGAGCACATTTGCCTAGCATATAGGCGGTTGTTTCTGCCGCTTCATTATTAGTTGAACTAACAATAACAGCAGCCAGTTTTCCGTAAGGAGGCATTTTTAAAAACAGCCTTGATTTTTTTTCAATATCAATAAAACTTTGGCGATTATGATTTATAACCGCATCTAAAACCAAATTATCCGGATAAAGCGTTTGCAAATACACAAATCCTTTCTTGTCACCTCGTCCTGCTCGTCCTGCAACTTGAGATAAAAGTTGGAATGTTTGTTCACTGGAGCGCAAATCTGCTCCCATTAAACCCAAATCCGCATCAATAACTCCCACCAAAGTTAAATCAGGGAAATTATGTCCCTTTGCCAAAATCTGTGTCCCGATTAAAATATCAACCTCTCTGTTCATAGTCTTTTTTATAACTTCTGAAATTTCTTTGTAATTGGTCGTAATATCGCTTGATAAAATTTCAACACGAGCTTCGGGAAATCTGTTTTTTACTTCTTCGGCAATTCTCTCAACACCGGGACCGCAAGCGGTTAATCCGTCATCAGAACCGCAGTCCGGACAACGTTTTGGGGTATACATACTAAATCCGCAATGATGACAAATAAGTTCGCTTGTTATTCTATGTTCAGCAAGCCAAGCCGTGCAATGCGGACATTGTATTCTATGTCCGCAATCTCTACATATCATCAACGGAGCATATCCTCTTCTGTTTAAAAACAGCATAGATTGCTCGCCTTTTTCTAAATTATTTTTTAATTCATCAACTAAAACGGGGGTAATAAACGAAACACCCCAAGTTCCTTTAACAGGCTTATTCTTTTTTATATCAATAATTTTTACTTCAGGTAAAACCGCCTTGGCAAAACGTTTTCTTAATTTTACAATATCGTATTTGCCTTCTTCCACATTAACAACTGTTTCCAAATCGGGAGTTGCCGTTGAAAGAATTATCGGGAATTTCTCTAAATGAGCACGCAATACTGCCATATCACGTCCTTGATAATTAACTAAACTTTCTTGCTTAAATGAATGGTCGTGACTTTCATCAACAACAATAATTCCAAGATTTGAATATGGTAAGAAAAGCGCAGACCTCGCCCCAACAACAACTTTTGCATTACCGTTGATAACCGCTTTCCAAGTTTTTGCTTTTTCTTTTAAGGATACTTCGGAGTGCCAAATAAGAGGTATAAGACCAAATCTTTTTTCAAAACGATTAAGCCATTGTGTTGTCAGAGATATTTCGGGAACTAAAACCAAAACCTGTTTTCCGCTAATTAAGGCTTCTGCAATAGCTTCAAAATATACTTCTGTTTTACCTGAGCCGGTTATACCATCTAAAAGTGTAGCCGAAAATCCATTGTTTACTTTTTTTACCAAAACATCAGCCGCATTTTTTTGTTCTTCCGTTAAGTTTATATGTTTTGACAGATTAAAGGTCTGTTCAACGGCTTCTTCATTAACAAAAATATCTTTTTTATACAAAAAGCCACTCTTAATCATAGCGTTAAGGATGTTTTCGCTAACTCCTGTTTCTTCTAAAACAATATCTTTTGGGGCTTCTTTGTTTTTTTCAAAAAAATCAAAAACAGCTTTTCTTCCACTACTAATCCTTATGCCGTCTAAATTTTTATTTTTTATGTTTAACCCGAGTATAATTGCTTTTTGTTTTGGCATTTGGTTTGATAAATGTCCTAAAACCATTTTTAAGACCATACCTTTGGGCGCAAAATTATAAATTGCAACCTTTTCAATAAAAGATATTAACTCTTGTTTTAGGCAAGGCAACTCAATAATTTTTTTTATGGGCTTTACTTTTTTATCATCAATATCGGCAGATTTTCCTATTTTATAAACAATACCTACGAGTTCTTCTCTACCGAAATTAACCAAAACCATCTGTCCGATTTTTAGTTCACCATCAAACTTATAATCAAACACATTATCAAAAACTAAAGGAAGAAGAACTCCATAAAAAGCCATTTATAAATTATTCTCCGATAACAAGTGATGTTCCATCAAGATAAACTTTAACTTCGTTTTCATTCGTATATGCTAAAAGGTAATACAACGGAGCAAAAGAAGAAATATTATATTCAGGTTTTTCATTATTAAGAACATTCTCAATACTTTTTAATTTGTTCAAATTAAGCTTATCTTCTGATGAAACCTCAATTCTTAACGAATTTTCTGTTTCAAAAACACTGATTTTACCCGTTTTAATAACAATATCTGCCATCATCATAACAGCCGGCATAATGAATTTATAAATTTTCGGTGTGGAAATTTTTTGAGAATACTCAATCTTATAATTAGGGTTTCCGATTGTTGAAATGTAATCGCAAATAATATTATTTAAGTCTTCCAAAGAATTTACTTTAGCATTACTCAAACCAAAACAAAGTCTGAAAAATTTTAATCTTTTGCTTAAAACAGAAGAACTTAGGGTAAGTATTTTGTTTATGTCTTCTTTGTCATCATCATCTTCGTCAGCCATAAGTTCTACAGCATTAGAAAGAGCGCCGATATTTCCAACCAAATCGTGTGACAAGCGAGTAACTAAAAGTTCTGTTAAAAACATTTTATCCATTTTTTCTTTCCTTAAAAAATAAACTTAAAACGTATAATACTGAGTGTTTGCAAATCTTGAATCTTCATTATACATTCTGGTAGAATCAAGACCAATCAACAACGGGTCCATAAGTTCTAATTCCCCCGTTTTTGCTTTCATATATGGTTTTTTACCGCCTAATCCCCATTTTACTTCAGTTGTGTTATCCGGTTCACCATATTTCAAGTCAATCCTCTTCCAAAAATCAAAAACTTTAAGATTGTTGATATAAACATTCTTGGAAGCTTTGCTTTCTGACATACGAATGCTACTTTTGTAGTGTATTCTGTAAGACAGATTGTCTGTAAACGATGAGGTATAATTAACCTCAATACTCTCTTTAGTCAAATGCCTGTTATAGACTTGTTTTTCAACAAACTGATAGCCATGGTGTTGAGCGATTTTTGTCATACAGGCATTTAATCTTTCAAATCCGACCACCCCGTTTATTCTGCAAAGTTCTTCGGCTCTCCATTCAATAAAATTAGGTATTTCCATTGATTCCATAATTTTTTTGTAACCCTGATTTTTTAATATTTCTTCTACCTCTTTAGGCGTCATGCGAAGTTTTATACCTGAAATATCAAAATGTGCGGCATTAGAGCGTTGTTTTGTTTCCAGTTGTTTTTTTATTTTTTCTACATTCATCTGAGCTTCTTTGTCCATTTTTAATTTAAGCTCACTTTTGCCTTGTTTAAACAAACTTTTAAGCCAACTTTCGCTGGCATTGGCATCAGCATTTATTTTTTCTTTTTCTTCTTTTCTTTCTTTAACTTCTTTTTTGCCGCTAATTATTTCCGTATAAGATAAATCATCTTTTGTGTCTTTCTTTTGTTCAAGACTTTCATTCTTATTTTCAGTTATTTCTCCAAAAATATCTAACTCCTGTGTAGCCTTTGCTTCACAAGATAAAATAAAAAAACTAAAAATAAAAAAATAAATTAAACTAAAAAATCTCATCTTACCCATAACAAAAAACTTTTAACTTTAATAAAGTATAACAAAGCTTTTTTAAAAATCATTTAATTTTTAGTATTTACAAACCGAATAACAACATTTATAACAAATTCTGTAAAAAACACCAAAAAAGAGGGAAAAATGGTAAACGTAATCGGAGCCGGATTGGCAGGTAGTGAATGTGCTTGGTATATTGCAAACCAAGGTATAGAAGTAAAACTGTATGAGATGAAGCCAAATAAAATGTCAAAGGCGCATTCTAATACCTCGTATGCAGAACTTGTGTGTTCTAATTCTTTTCGTTCAGATGATAGTGATTTCAATGCTGTAGGTCTTCTTCATTACGAAATGCGTAAGATGAATTCTCTTATAATGGAAAGTGCGGATATAAATAAAGTTCCGGCTGGTGGAGCTTTAGCTGTAGATAGAGATAGATTCGCATCATATATAACAGAAAAATTAAAATCACATCCTTTAATAACCGTAATCAATGAAGAAGTAACCTCTTTGGAAGAATTTAAAGAAGAACTTACCATTGTTGCTACCGGACCTCTGACGTCGCTTTCATTGGCAGAAAGTATTAGCTCTATGATAGGAGGGGAAAAGTTATCGTTTTATGATGCAATAGCTCCCGTGATATATAAAGACAGTATAGATTTTAGTAAGGCTTGGTATCAATCTCGTTATGATAAGGGGGATAAATTTGATTATATAAATTGTCCTTTGAACAAAGAAGAATACTATGAGT
>JAFYWO010000167.1 GCA_017557925.1 Alphaproteobacteria bacterium
GATGCTCAAGCTTTAACAGATAATGCTGATGATATAAATAAGGTAAGAAATAATATATCTGAAGTGGCGCTTGATTATTTGGCTTGTGGTTTAGACCCTGATAAATCTGTTATGTTTATTCAATCTCAAATTCCTGAACTTTGCGAGCTGTCGTTTTATTATATGAATTTGGTTACGGTTGCAAGATTACAAAGGAATCCGACTGTTAAGAATGAAATTCAATTAAGAGGTTTTAAGCAAAGTATTCCGACAGGGTTCTTTACATATCCTATCAGTCAGGCGGCAGATATTACTGCTTTTAAGGCAAATGTTGTGCCTGTGGGTGAAGACCAGTTGCCTATGATTGAGCAAGCAAGAGAAATTGTTAGGTCTTTTAATAACTTATATAAAGAGGTTTTGGTTGAGCCGGAAGCAGTTTTGCCAGATAATCAGTTATGTGCCAGATTGCCGGGGCTTGATGGGGCTAATAAAATGAGTAAATCTCTTGGTAACTGTATTTATATTTCTGATAGCGAAAAAGATATTAAGAAAAAAGTACAAAGTATGTTTACTGACCCATTACATTTAAGAGTAGAAGACCCCGGTCATTTAGAAGGAAATGCTGTATTTACATATTTAGATGCTTTTTCTAAAGATGAACATTTTAGAGAGTTTTTGCCTCAGTATCAAAATTTGGATGAACTGAAAGCACATTATACAAAAGGTGGACTCGGTGATGGAACGGTTAAGAAGTTTTTGAACGAAATTTTACAAAACGAATTAAGACCTATCAGAGAAAGACGTGAAGAATATCAAAAAGATTTGGGTGAAGTCTTTAATATGCTGAAAATTGGTAGCCAAAAGGCAAGAGAAGTTGCGGTTCAGACACTTGATGAAGTTAAAAGTGCTATGGGTATAAATTATTTTAAGGATAATGATTTTCTTAATAAATAGTTTTGTTTTTAGAGGTGTATTATGGCTGATGATTTGGGTGGCGAAATAGAATTTTCTCCGGTTTTGATTATGGAGTTTATTCGTCAGACTACTATAGGGCGCTTTTTAAATAGCGAATCGTCGGATATCGTGGTTAAATTTCGTTTGAAGAAAAATTATTATGACGAGATTAAATCTTATCATCAGCAAGTGCAGTTTATCAGACTCTATGATGAGTATGATGAAGAAAATGAAATTTTGAGCGTTAAAGCAGATGAGGTTTTGTTGTCTAGGTTTAGGGAACAAAAGGCAATGAATGAAATTGCATGTAAATACGAAAATATGTATAAAGAACGTTATAAAAAATACATAGAAGTTGTGGAGTAGGTGATGTTTCAAAAATTTTGTTTTAAGGGAAAAGAAGAGGGCGTTAATCTGTTGGTTTTTGGGGCTGTGCACGGAAATGAAGTGGCTGGTGTTATTGCCTTAAAAAGATTAGTAAAAGAAATTGAAGAAAAGAAAATAGTTATAAATAAAGGAAGTTTAACGGTTGTTCCGGTTTGTAATATTGAGGCAAATAGGCTTGATGTTCGTCAAATTGATGAGAACTTAAACAGAGTTATGAAGTTTTGGGAGAATCCTAAAACATACGAACAGAAAATTGCAAATGAACTGTGTTGTTTGATTAAAGATTGTGATATTTTGCTTGATTTGCATTCTACACATTGCAAAGGTGATGAGCCGTTTGTTTTTTGTGATTATCCTAAAGAGATGAACTTAAAGTTGATAGATGTGATTGATGTAAAATATGTTTTAGAAGGATGGCCCGATATTTATGCCGGACAAGATGTTATTGAGGATTATTCTACGGAAAAAGCTTGTTTTGGGTTTGGAAAAAGCGGAACTACTCTTGAGTGCGGATATCATAAAGAAGAAAAAGCTTGGGAAGTTGCCTATAATGCAGTTTTGAATGCTTTGGGTGTTTTTGAGATTATTGAGAAAGAGAATCCTAAAAAAGTTTCCAAAACACATATTTTGATGAAAAACTTTGTGGTTAAGAATCGTGAAGGTTGTTTATTAAAAAATTATAAGCACCTTGATAGGGTGAAGAAAGGTGAGGAAATTGCTCGCTATGATGATGGCGAAGTTTTAGTGGCGCAAGATGACGGTTACATTCTGCTCCCAAATCTTGAGGCAGAAATTGGGGCAGAATGGTATTACTTTGGAGTTGAAAAACTATAAAGTTCCGGTTTTTTGTAATTTGTTATATTTGAATACGTCAAATGCGTTGTATAACTTTTTGACATTTTCGTCTTTTTGCCAAATTAAGGTCTTGGTTTCTTTATTAAGTTCTACTCCATGATAACCTTTTGATATCAAGTATTGCATTTTGTTAAATAATGCAGGAATTTTTTGGTGTATATTATCGCCAAGATACATGTGACGTGTGTTTTTGTTTTCTAAATATTTGAATTTTTTTTGCGGAGCATCTAATTTTTTTTCTAAATAAAGAACTTTTACGCCATCTGTCGGGTCAAGGTCTACTTTGGTTATTTGCATACCATGATTGAGAGCGTTAATCCAACTTGCGGGGTTGTCTATGGCTATTTGGATGATGGCTGTATTTCTTTGATTTTCTAACTCAGCCTCTTCAATGTGTTCAAGCATTCTTTTCATAAGACTGCCACCTCTGTAGGAGGGATCTACCAAAATAGCTTCATAAATAACAAGGTTCTCGTTTGGAACTTCAGGTTTGTATTCAGAAATATCTCTTGCTTCATTGTTATAAGGAGTTCTATAAACGATTTGCGCAATAAGTTCATCTTTATCAAATACGCCAAGCATATGCGAACTTTTACCATTTAATGATTCCATATAGTCTTTTTCTGTTCTGTGTAAGATGAAATGTTGCTCGTCTTCTTGTAGTGATGATATAATTCTATCCTGTAAATTCATAACATCTTGAAGGTTGCTTCCGTCAAGTTTTTTGGCGATTAAATGTTTTTTGCTCATATTTCTTCTTTCTTCTAAATAGGGTTTAATTATAAAAAAAAGATTTGAGTTCAACCCAAATCTTGCGACAGTTTATCAGTTACACGATAAGTCATCGTCGCAAGTAAAGTCTTCTTAAGCGAAGAGAAATATGTTTTATAGATTTAATCATAACTCTAATTTCAAAAAAATTTAACTAGACATATTTGTAGCATATAGTGAGAGTTTTGTCAATATATTTTTTTATAAAAAATAAATGGTAGTCTTGAGGACTACCATTTATTTGTTTAGATTTTTTTGTAACGAAGACCAAATAATTCTTTTGAGATGTTTTCTCTGGCTAGTGATTCAAAGCAATTATAGAAAAAATCTGTTTGGAAAATGCGTTTTTCGTTCATTAAACCGGTTAGAAAAGCGGTTCTTCCTTTGATGTATTCTTCGTCATTTAAATAACTATACTCTTGACGTATGCCTTTTGTGTAGTTTTGAGTGATTTTAGGAGAATGTGTTCCTAAAATACTTAAATCCAAATCTTTGAGAAGGGCTTCATCAGTGGTTGTCGGTTTAGCATCTTGTTTAGTGGCTAAAATCAGATTTTTGAGTAAATCGTCTGATTTACTATACTTCGCACCATACCAAGAGAGCGCCTGTAGGGCTGAATTTAATTCGTTGTCTGAACTGCGGACATCATAGACTATGTCGTGAGCAAAAATTGCTAACTCCATATCTGTAGACTTGTAATTGTTTGCGGATGAGTATTTATCCAGCAAATTGAACATAAATGCAATATGAGACAAATTGTGGTAAGGTCGTGTTTGATAAGCAGAAACGACTTCATTCCAATAACTTTCAGCGATTGAGCGACATTCAGGATAAAACAATTTTAAGAAACGGTGCTTGAGATAATGTTTCATTAATTCTTGATGAACGTTAAACGGGACAAAATTTGCAACAGCAATGTATTCTCCGCATGAACACAAACTCTTTACAATAGATGATGAAATAGTACTCAAGAGCATTGTTCTTGATTCAAAAAATAAAGTTTCAAGATTAAATCCTAAAGTTTTTGATAACTCTTGGTTGATGATTGCTAGTTTCTTTTCTTCGTTTTGATTGTTTAAATCATTTTTTCTGATACCTCGTATAAGGTATTTTGCGCCAAGTCGGTAAGCTAAATCGACAGTAAGGCCTTGATAAGAAATAACTTCTATATTGTCTTTATGAGGATGGTTGATGAATGCTTCTTTAATCATCTTAATTCGGTCCTCTTTACGGAATAATGGTGTTTTAGCATCATTACTACCAATACAGATGTATATTTTTTCAATTTGTTTGTAGGGGGTGTTGAGATGCTCAAGAGCTTGCTCAACTACACTCAAGTGTCCTAGAGTGAAAGGATCAAAAGACCCACAATAAAGTGCTTTTGTCATAATTAACATAAATTTTAGGGTGTATAATAATTATTTAGTTTTGGAAAATTTATAAATTTTACAAATGTTTGTCAAGAAAAAAAGGAGATGATTATCTTCTCCTTTTTGTATTTTAGGCAATATAGTTGATGTTTACAAAAGTTCAATTTGACTGCTCTACTTCTATAATGAATCCTCCATTGTCAGGCATTGCAGATGTATTATCAGGTTGTGATTGTGGAATAAAGTGCATTCCTCTGTGAATTTTTTTGAAATCTTTTTTGTGTTTTTTTGCATA
>JAFYWO010000168.1 GCA_017557925.1 Alphaproteobacteria bacterium
ACATCTTTAATTTCAATTTATTGGCAATCAATCTAAAAGTATTTTCTAAATCTTTATGTCTTGTTAGCAACTGATTTGCCACAATTACACATTCCTCTTCCAAATCTTTAATACCAATAACCCAATCGCCCGTTACAAGTTCAGTCAACAATACTCCGGCATCACGATAAAATCCGAATTCTTCCAAAACCTTAACCGCAGTAACATAAACTCTTGCAGGATATTCTCTGAAAAAAACATTGTCATTACCGTTATCTCTTTTTTCTTTCAAAACTTTAAGATTAAGTTTCAAAATACTCATAATCATTGTTTCAGAACCTTTTACATAAGGCATCAACCTGTGTAAAAACAAAACAGCCTCGGTAGCTCTACCTCTTTTGGCCAATTCAATCAAAATCTTAACGCCTGACTTAATTTGTTTTAAATTTATCAACTCAAGTGCAAAAAGCACACCTTTAGGGTCGCTTCTGTTCATAAGAGAAATACACCTATCTATCATTTCCTGTGTATGTGCCGGATTATATTTGATAAGCTTAACGGCGCTCTTTTCAAAAAATCCTAACTTACCATCAAACTCCTTAGCAAAATCAACAATTTCTGCATTACGTTCTCTTAAACGAGAAATTTCAAGTTCAGACATTCCTTCCATATCTTCTTTGTTAGCCATAAGTCCGGCAAATACTTCATCTCGCAGCCCTATATTTTCCGGCAAAAAACCATCAATAACCGCCTCTTGAATATATCTAAACAAAAAATCTTTTTCATCTTCGTGTAAAACTCTTTTTGAATGAGCAATAATATCGCAAAGTTTATTTAAAATCTTCTCTTTTTCATAATGTTCAATAACTTCTTTACCCCAAATACCGCAAGCAGCTCCGTATCCGTGCACATTTTTCAACATCAATTTAATGGCATCGCTCATCGGGTATCTTTCCAAAACACCCAACACCCTTAACGGATTAAAAGCTTGAACATCAACTTCTTCGGCATATTTACGATTAACCGACACAATAGGCATCAATATAATTTTCTTAAATCTTTGGTCTGCGGTAAAATTATCATAATTCTGCCACCCTCTAAGCCTGTTATCTGAATATTTTTTAATCATTTCAAGATTAAAATCACCTAACACACCATTATCAAAAGCTCTTAAAACTCCATTTTCTCTCAAAACTCTCCAAATTTTAGGAATGACATTTTCATCAACTCCTTTAATCCCGACTATTCCTAGAGCTCCCCATAAATACGAAAAATTTTCCTCAGCAAAAATATCTTGATTTTCACGGTCGCCCAAATGCTTCATCACACGCTCAACAATAGCATTTTCCCCCATTATTGCCAAATTGGCTAATTCTTTATACGACCAAATCATAAAATACTCCAAGCCTACAAACTTCGCTCAATTTTATCTCAAAAACCAATTACTGTCAAGAATATAACCATTTTAATCACAAACTGAATATACATATTTTTTTAATTTTTCTATTGACAAACATTTATCTCTTTATATAATCGCACAAAATTTTTATTATTTTACTTACCACAATTTTTGTGCCTTAAATCTAAACTACTGATGCCTCTTTAAATAAATACAATCATTAAAGACGCATCAACAAACTACAGGTACGTGAGTATATGTAGTTTTGCTATAGCCTGTTTTCTTTAGCTATATACATCCGTTGTCCCCACTGTTTGTGAAAATATGTGGGGACATTTTTTTGTCATTACTTACATTTCCAAAACATTTTTCAAATTTTTACCATCACATAAATTTATTATGGAAAATACTTCTTTTTTGATGGTTTCCTTATTATAAACCACACCTTTAATCCCCAGTTTTTTTGCACTTTCTACGTTTTTTTCTTTATCATCAACAAAAATAATATCTTCAGGCTTGCAAGAAAGCTTATCAACCAGTTTCAGATAAATCTCTTTATCCGGTTTCAGACATCCTAATTCATACGAAACAAAACAAAACTCTTTTTCAACCAAACAATCTGCAGTATTTTCCAAACACGGAAGAGCATTAGACAACAAACCAACTTTAATCCCTCTTTTTTTTATCTCATTCATAACCTCTAAAGTTTCAGCAAAAAACTCTCCTACTCCTTTATGAAGTTTTTTATTTATAACAGCTTTAAGATTTTTATTATAATCAACCAAACAATGTTCACATAACTGTTTGCAAAATTCTTCAAAATCTACTTGTCCTTTCATATACGGATTATAATCAAAACTCTTAACTCCGCCTTTTTCTATTAAAGTTTCTTTATCTTTGCTGTTTTCAAGCGCCCATTCATCAAGAGGATTTAAAGAATACGGATAACAAACTCCCCCAACATCAAAAATCACATATTTAATTCCCATATCCCCTCTCTTTTCTTAATCAAGCGTTACTACCGGTAAATTTCTTCTCCAAGTAGCATGAGCATCAATTTCTTTCTTATCAACTTTATAGAGTTCCTGTTCTAATTTATACCCAACAAAACAAGCTTTTGCAAACTCCAATTTATCCTTAAAATTTCGGGCAACCAAATTTTCAATTCTTGCAATACTAACAAAACCATCTTTTTGTTTCAACGAATTTAAAACCCCATTAACAAGTATATTTCCGCCAAATCTTTGCATCATTTCTGCTCCTCTTGTTAAATAAAGATTTTTCTCAAAACCTAAAAAATCGTGTTCGCTAAATCCTCTTCTGTTTTTAGCAAAAAAATCAAAATTATCTGCTATTTCTATCAATTCTCCGCTTGATTTATTAACTCTTCCGCACATCAAAGTCCTTCCCCCTTTTTTAGGCATATAACAAACATCAAACTCTTGCGGTTCCATCAACAACCATTCTTTCAAATAATTGTTATACATATTTTGATTATCTTGACTTGATACCACTCCTACATATTTTGTTTTTGATACAATATACGGACAATCAGGGTTATAAGACAATACCAATAACTGTTCTTTTATCTTTTCTTGTTCTTTTTTATTATAACCCAATTCATCCATTCGTTTATTCATCAAATCTTCTAAACACATTGCCACATACCCTCCGTGACAATGCGAAACAATATTAACACATCTGATGTTTTTCAAAACCTCATCTGTCTTAAATCTTAAACCATTATCATCACAAAGTCTATTCTCAAAAACTTCATCAAAAATATCTTTTACATATTGAGG
>JAFYWO010000169.1 GCA_017557925.1 Alphaproteobacteria bacterium
AAAAATACTTTCCTCTCCTGCATATAAGCAAAAAAGATTGGGCATACAACAGTTTATTTATGAAAGAGCATTTGCGTTTAGCTATTCCCATGTCTATACAGTTTTCTATACTTTCGCTAAGTATTATGATAATTCAAGCTGTTTGTAATTCTTTTGGTGAAAAAATAATCGTAGGATTTACTATTGCTTTGCGTATAGAACAACTGTCAACACAACCGCTTTTGGCTATAGGACACGCAATGGCAACTTATGTAGCTCAAAATTATGGAGCAGGGCTCATTAAACGCATACGCACTGGCTTAAAGCAAATACTTATAACATCTTCTTTAATAAGTATATTTTTAAGTATATTTGTTCTAAATTTCGGCTCCTCTATGATTGGCGCTTTTTTGGAAACAAAAGACAATACCGCAATAGAGGTAGGTTCGGCATATCTTAATATCAGTATAATGTTTTATGTTTTCTTAGGTTCAATATTTATTTTCAAAAACACATTACAAAGTATGGGTAAGCCTTTTTATCCTTTAGTATCCGGTTTTATAGAACTTGGAATACGTTCTTTTGTTGCAATTTATTTGTCCTCGTTTTTAGGTTATAGAGGTATATATTATGCTTCTCCTCTTGCTTGGTTTGGTGGTGCAGTTGTAGTAATTTACGGATATTACAAAAATATTTATAAAAGAACGCCCAAAGCAATAAAAGAAGAATATCAAAAAATATATGATAAATTACATATACACTCATCCTAAACCCAAATACAACATCAGCATGATGAAATACGCAAAACAAACAAAACTAAACTATATTTAAGATAAATTTACTATCTTTCACTTTGAGTATTTAAAAGAGCTTTTAATCCAACACTTACATTTTTAGGAACAGGCTTAGATGTATCAACTTTTTCACCTCTTTTCATTTGATTAAGTTTTTCTAAAGCACTACTAACCTTAATACTGTTAAGCAACTGTTTTTTTAGTTTATCATCCTCAGGAATTTTTAATGAGAAGCGCTCATCTTCAAGCTTAATATCTAAAGCCTCAACAACTTCTTTGCTTAGTTTTAGTTTGCTGAATTTATCAAATTTATCTTTGTCAAAATATAATCTCGTTCCACCTTCTTTTTCAAAGATTTCTTGATTTTCGGTCTTAATGGACATATTAAGAAGCTTCTCTTTGCTTTTTTCGGAAATATTTTCGCTTTGAATAACTTTATTCATAAAATCTTCAGAATAACTGGCGCTATTGTTAGTATTTCCTTTAAGCCTGTTTTCTTCAACGCTTACTGCAATATTTAACAACTCATTTTCTTCATTAGAGAATATACCGCTTTTAATAATGTTATCAATCAATATTTCTTCTGCATTTTTATTTTTTTGAGTATCCTTATAATTTGCATTGAAATAAGCATCTTTGAGGTTTGAAGATGATGTTTCTTTATTGTTTTCAGCAGTTGTATTTTTTACAAATTCAGACAATAAAACTTTATCTTTATCATTAAAGACATTATTATTTTCAAATCTCTCATTAAAAGCCTTTTCAATACTGTTTGACAGTTTTCCGTTCCCAGCTTCTGCTTGGATAAGCATTCCGGTATTCATAATTGCATCAAGTTTATTTTGAGAAAAATCATCAATAAACATTGCTTGCGAAAAGATACTACCGGTAATACGGTCAATATCCTTAATTGTTTTTTTTGTATCTTCATCCAAAATGACTGCTTTTTCTTTTGCTTCTGTGTAATCAGCAACAGTTCTGTTTGGTTCCTTATTATCCATATTGGTCAAATTATGATTTTCAAACACTTTTTCATTCAATGGTATATCCGGATTGTTTCGTTTTTCTTCAT
>JAFYWO010000170.1 GCA_017557925.1 Alphaproteobacteria bacterium
CTTTCATTTTTTATACCTTTGTGGTTTGTCTTATAGGAGAATGCTTTTGTTAACTAAGTTATTATATGCTCTTCCTGAAATATCAATAATACTTGGTATACTACATTTATCTATACTTTGTATTTTGTCTTATGAATCTCCTAAAGTATATGCCAAAACAGCAAGACTTTGGCTTTTGGTATCGCTTTTTTCTATCATAATATTTTATGATAAAAGTTACAATTTTCAGTATTTTGAAAATACAAGTTATACAATGTTGATGAAGTCGGTAATAATCTTTTTTTCCTATATAATTTTAATTATTTCACCCTTTTGGTTTTCTGCAGAAAATAAAACAGGTTATAAATTTTTAGTATATATCTTTTTAAGTATAGTAACCTCAAGTTTACTTATCTCGTCAGTTAACATTATTTCGCTTTTAGTTTCATATATTTTTTTAACATATACTAATTATCGTTTGATAAATATATCTTCAAAAGAAATATCAAACCGCCACATAAAAGTATCAACGGTTATTATATTTCTTATGTCGTTGAGCTTTTTTTATTTTTATATGCAAGATGATAAAATTGTCGGTCTTAATGATTTGAAGTATTATATCTTATCAAAACCCAATGATTTTATTGTTTATATTTTTTCTGTATTTTTGCTAATACCTTTCTTATATTTATTGGGAGCAGCACCGTTTCACTTGGAAAAAGAAGATATACAAGGCAAGTCAATACTTCCGGTATCCCACTATTTTGCAATAATTATACCTATAGTATCAATATCATTGTTGATAAAATTAAAAGAAACAGTATTTACAGGATATGAAAATAATATATCATTTGCGTTCCTTATTATGGGGGTGTTTTCTATAATATTTGGAGCGTTAGGTGCAAATTCCAGAATAAATCTTCATAGAATTTATGCCCACGGTTCAATGTATCATCAAGGTATTGTCTTGATATTACTATCATTTTTTACTCCAAAAGCTGATTTTAGCGGTTTTATGTATTTGTTGTTTTATTTAGTAACATTAAATGGTTTGTATGTTGTATTTTATAATTTAAAAAGTCACGGAGAATTTTTAAGTTCTCAGATTTCTTTGTCAGGTTTAGCTCAAAGTCGTCCCAATACAACACGAGCATTACTTATAGGTATTTTTTCACTATTAGGTATTCCTCCGTTTACCGGATTTTTAGCAGAATTTGGTTTTATAAATGAACTTCTTTATGAAAAAAGCTATTTATTACTGATTGTAATATTGGTATTTTTTCTTATACTTTCAAAATCTTATCTTGAAATTATAAAAATATCATATTTTGAGCAAAAAATTAAAAGCTATGATGCCGAAAACAAAACCATATTGTTGACAACATTGTTTTGTATGTTTTTAATAATCATCATATCATTTAATCCTTGGGAAATTATAGAAAAAATAAAGGATATGTTTTATGTTATCTACTTATAAAGAAATAACGGAAGGTTATAATTTATATGATTTGGAAGAAATTACGTCAACTAATGATGTGTTAAAATCATTAAAAAATCTAAATCAAAAAACAGTAATTATGGCTAAAACCCAAACAAAGGGTAGGGGACGCAGAGAAAATATTTGGTCATCACCTATAGGAAATTTATATTTTAGCTATAACGAAAACATAAAGCTTAATGATTTAAGCAAGATTGTTTATATAGTAGGACTTAGTTTGGCAAAGACGATAAAAGGGCTTTCCAAAACTTATGATGTAAAAATAAAATGGCCTAATGATGTAATGATAAATAATAAAAAAGTATCCGGTATATTGATAGAAAATATAAAAGATGATGTCTGGTGTATAGGTATAGGAGTTAATATTGTGAGTAGTCCCACACTTAAAAATGCCTCATATCAGGCAACATCCTTAAAAGAAAGTGGTATAATACTTGACCGAAAAGAATTTTTAAGTTACTATCTCAAAAATTATCAAATAACCTATAAAGAGTATCAAGAAAAAGGTTTTAATATGATAAAAAATCAATGGTTAGAATTGGCATTAAATTTAAATAAAAAAATAATCGTTAAGACGGAAAAGGAAACAAAAGAAGGGATTTTTACAAATATAGATGATAACGGTTATATGATAATAACTCAAAATAATATAGAAGAAAGAATTATAGCCGGAGAATTATTTATATAAAATATAAGGATTATCAAATGAGCACGTTAAAAAAAGAAGGAATATATTTTATACCGTTGGGTGGAGCAGATGAAATAGGTATGAATATGTTTGCCTATATGGTAAACGGTAAAATAATAGTTTTAGATGCGGGGTTTGGTTTTCTAAATGATGATTATCCAGGGATGGATATGTGTTATGCTTCTCCTGAATTTTTAGAAAATTATAAAGAAGATATTCAAGGTTTATTTATAACTCACGGTCACGAAGACCATCTTGGCGCAATTGCTCAAATATGGCCATCACTCCAATGTCCGGTATATGGAACTGATTTTTCTTTAGGCTTAGTAAAAGAGCGCTTAAAAGAATATCATATGGAAGAAGTTGTACCGTTAATATCTGTAAATAATCAAAAGAAAATAAAGGTTTGCGAGTTTGAAGTAGAATTTATTCCTATATCTCATTCAATACCGGAAACTTCAGCATTATTTATCAAAACACAATACGGTAATATAATGCATGCAACAGATTGGCGCTTTGATGATAATAAACTATCAATGGTAAAAACAGATAAAAAAGCATTAAGACGTGCATCTAAAGAAGGTATAGATATATTTGTTTGTGATTCTACAAATGTTATGGTAAATGCACCGCAACCGAGTGAAGAAGAAATACGAAATAATTTAATGAAAATAATTCCAGAATTAGAGGGAAGTGTTATTGCAACTTGTTTTGCTTCTAATATTATGCGTTTGGAAAGTTTAATACTTTCTGCACATGCTTCCGGCAGAACACCTGTTTTAGTAGGCAGAAGTTTAATAACTAATGTTAAGAATGCCAAAAACTGCGGATACCTGACAGAATACCAAGATATACACAGTATAGATGAGGTTGAAGGCCTAACCCAAGACAAGGCGCTTTATATTTGCACAGGCTCACAAGCAAATTACCGCAGCGCCTTAACGACAATAGCTAATGATGAAAGTAAATATATCAAATTAGGTGTTGATGATAATGTAATATTTTCTTCTAAAATAATACCTGGTAATGAAGACAAAATTGAACGTATGCAATCAAAAATGCTTTCTAAGGGTGTAAACGTTATAACCACAGAAGATTATCTTGTTCATACAACAGGGCACGCAAATAAAAAAGACTTAAAGTCAATGTATGAATTGTTAAAACCTAAAGTTGTTTTACCGGTTCACGGAGATAAACGACAAATAAGAGAACATAAACGTTTTGCAAAACTTTGTGGAATAGATGAAGTATTTTCGGCAGAAAACGGAGATGTATGCCTTTATAATAATGGAAAAATAGAAAAAATAGAAGAAGTAGCAACAGACATTATGGGGGTGGACAGATTAAGAAGTGTGTCCTTAAATTCAGAACTTATAAAAAATCGTCGCCGAATAATGTATAATTGTTCTGTCTTTATCAGTGCAGTTATAGATAAAGACTATAAACTTCAATCATTGCAAGTAAGTTCTATAGATATTTTGGAAGAAAACGAGTGGTATATCCTAAAAGAAGAAATCATAAAAGAAGTAACTCCGTTAATAGAACGAATGCTGGAAGAAGAAGCTCATAAAAACGCTGTAACTGATTTTATACGAGGTCAAATAAGAAAACGTATTTTGAAAGCAACAGACATAAAACCAGTAACATTTATCCATATTCACTGGGAAGATGAGTGTGATATAAACCAAAAAGGAGATGAAAATGACTAATATAATACCTCAAAAACTAAAAAAAGGCGATAAAGTGATGATATTAGCTCCGGCAAGAGGGTTAAAGATAATAGGTCAAGATGTAAGACAAATAGCGACCGATAGACTAAATTCTCTTGGTTTGGAAGTTGTTTTTGCGCCAAATACTACGGATGAAAATTGGGATTATATGGGGTCATCGTCAATAGAAAAGAGGGTAGAAGATATACATACCGCTTTCAAAGATAAGAGTATAAAAGCTATATTTACCGTAATAGGGGGCTTTAACTCTAATCAACTTCTAAAATATTTGGATTATGATTTGATAAAACAAAATCCGAAAATATTTTGCGGTTTCTCAGATATTACAGCAATTTCAAATGCTATACGAGCAAAAACAAATATGATTGTTTATTATGGTCCTCACTATAGCACTTTGGGGATGAAATTAGGTTGCGATTACACATTTGAGCATATGATAAAAATGTTAATGGATAATGGCGAAGATAATATAGAGCCGTCACAAATTTGGAGTGATGATTTGTGGTTTTTAAACCAAGATAAAAGAGAATTTGAGGCAAATGAGGGACATTGGATAATAAACGATGGTAGTGCGGAAGGTATAATTGAAGGAGGCAACCTCTGCACATACAATCTTTTATTAGGAACTTCTTTCAGACATAGTTTTAAAGAAGATACTATTTTGTTTATAGAGGATACAGAAGCAACTCCGCTTCAAGATTTTGAACGTGATTTGCAGGCTCTCATATATCAAGAAGATTTTAAATATGTGAAAGCAATAGTAATAGGTCGTTTCCAAAAAGGATCTAAAATTACTAAAGAAGGTCTTGAGTTTGTGATTCATACCAAAAAAGAACTTAAAGATATTCCTGTAATAGCTAATGTGGATTTTGGCCATACATCTCCAATATTAACTATTCCTTTAGGAGGTTATGCAAGACTTCAAAATGGTCGCTTAATAATTAAGGGATAAGTAAGAGAAGTTGTTTTTATATAGATTTA
>JAFYWO010000171.1 GCA_017557925.1 Alphaproteobacteria bacterium
CTCTGCAGGCAAATTCTCATCTTCGTGCATAATCCTTATGCCGTAATCATTTAAGTTTGCAACGGTTGATTGAGAAGCAAAATTCAAATCTTTAACAGCATCTTTTCTATCTGGAACCGATAATATTATATAGTGGTCATTTTTATATATACGTTTTAAGTTTTCACGCCATTTATCATCAACAACTTTCAGCCACTTATTACCAAAGTCAGCTTTATTTGCTTCCATTTCAGCTCGTTCCCTGATAGAAATAACTCTGCAAGTTATTTGCAAATCAGCCATATTATCAAGCCAAGATTTTCGGGCCTCAAACATTGATATAATATTTTCTTCACTTGAAGATGTTAAATCAACTCCTTCAACCTTAAATACTCTGACGTATGTACCATTACTGCATCTTAAAGTTGTTCCATCTGACAATAATCTATCAAAAGGCAAAAAATCTGACACCCTTGACTCATTTGGTTGAGGCAAAACCCAAGTTCCTATCTTTGTAACCATTGTTATAGCAATAGCGGCAGCAGCAATAATACCCAAAACAGCTACAAAAACTTCTACGCTTTGCAGACCTGTAACAAAAAGAGTATAAAAATCAAAATTAAGGTTCAAATTTATTCCCCTTTACACTGTATAGATTTGTTGAAGAAATATTTGTTGTTCCGAAAGCTTGAAGCATTCCGGAAAGATGAGGATCTTTTACACTCAAAGCAACAACTATCAAATGACCTAAAACGATTGTAATGATGAAAACCAACGGATTTACATCTCCCATTCCAATAGCCATAAACATAAAAGGAATCTGTAATCCGGCATTTAGGGCAGTAGGCAACACAGCTCCCCAAAACAATTTTGGCGGATTTGCTACGGCTTTTAATATCACATCTCTCACAATCATTCTCCTTTAATCTATTATTCAGGCTAACACAAAATTTGTTAAAAATGATTAAATTTTTGTAAGATTTGTATTTTTTATCACCATCTTCTGATTATTTTAATTAGCCACATAAACCGCTTTGACAAACTGCTTTCTGATGTGTATCTTTAAATTCTGCTGATAGTGATGTATCTTGTCCGGTTCCTAAAGTAACATAATCTATGAAAGCCCCCATAGCCGCCAAAATAAATAAACTAATGGAAATATAACCCAAATGCTTAAAATTAATTTTACCGCTGATCGCAGCAAAGGTAAACATTATTATACCAAAACCACTGATAACATAAGCAATATTGCGCAAGCCTTTAGCGAAATTTGTTGTTTTTAATGACAATATATCAAATATATCTGCATTAGCATCACCGCAGATAAACATACTAAAGGTAACACATATCACAACTAAAATATGTATTTTAAATTTTGATATCATCACTCCCTCCTTAACCTAAATCCGGCGCAGCATTATCTGGAGTAAACATTGCAATAAACCCTGCACACAAGCTTATTACAAGCAACCCTATAACTATAGCGGTTAACCATTTCCAATTAATATTTCCAAAAAAACCACCGATACATACACAGATTATACCAACGGCAGAGGCCGGATAGATAATCTTTCTTAGACCTACAAAGATTGTTTTTCCGGATTTAATCAAACTTCCAAAATTTCCGGAAGCTTCAGCACAATCAGGAAAACATAGCACTAAAAACATAAGCACTATTACTAAAACATCTATTTTTGATAAATTAAACATAATACCTCCCTCCCGATTATACTATATAATACCATATTTTTTTATTTTTTTCCATAAAAAATATTAGCAACTCAAAAAAAACAACCACTTGTTTTTACTAGTTTTACACAGACTGTAACAAAAATTTAATAAAAACAAAAGACATTAAATACATCTTTATACTAAAAAAAAATAATTTAAAATTTCAAAAATTGACAAATAAAAATCGGGAGAAAACTCCCGATTTTTATTCTTTTTACTTTTGTTATTATACACCTGTACCAGATTCGCTAAATGTATCTTTAACTTGTGCACCTGTAGCACCATCACCCATTTTAGCACCTGTAGCGTAGTTAACAATAGCGCCGGCTGCTGCCAAAATAGCAAGACCAATAGCAAGACCTGCAAACCAAGTCCATTTTACCTTACCAAAGATAGCTTGGAAAGCAATACCTACTAAACCAAAACCACCAATTACAAAGATAATCATTTTTACGTGATTGAACATTTGAACCGCTTTACCTGCAGCCAAGTTCATAACACCACCGTTACCTGCAGCAGCAAAAGAAGCGTCTGCAAACATCACTGTAAATACAAGTGCTAAAGAGCATAGTATAAACAATTTCTTCAAGTTTCTCATTTTCGTTCTCCTAAATTTATTACACATTATTATTAGAGCATATTTTTCAAAAAAAATCAAGACTTCCTAACATTACAAAAAAACATTTATCACATTATTTTTACACAATATTTTTTTTCGTAACAAAAATTTAACATCACAAAACCCCGTTTTTAATGAAAAAAATACTATTTTCGGATATTTAATTAGCGTTTTTTACTATTGTTAATAAAAAAAACACTTGATAAATTTTATTTAAAAGATTAACATATGGTTAATTTATAGATTTTTATTTTTATGAAGACTTTAAATTCTGAGGTTTACGATGAGTAATATTAGAGGTTTTATTTTAGGTTTCGGTCTATCAGTACTAAGTTTTTACTTGTACGATCAGACACTTGAGCAAGCAAAAAGCAACAACAAGGCTTTTGCTAACTATAAGATAGAGCTATTTAAAGAAGCAGCCGCAACACCGGTTATCCCATTCAATATCGCATATATAAATAAGACAGAACCAACGATTCCTACTATAATTTCGGAAGAAACTGTTGCGAATCTGACCACAGAGGACACAACCCCAGCAAATCCAAATGAAGAACTCACTATAGCTTTTGAAAATGAGAATATAAACGGTATTGAAGATGAAGAAATATTAAACATCAATACAGATGACATAATACCTATTGAAATAAACAACACTCCTATAAGCAACGCCACAATAGCAACAGATTTAGAAACAGAAAAAGTAGCCATGCTACCAAGTGATGATCAACAGTTAGAAAATACATCGCCTGAAGAGGATTCACCTTGGGTTATCGCAAAAACGAGAAAAAAAAATGACAACAATACAACTTTAGAAGAAAACAACCTTAATGTATCAAAAAATATTGAACCTGTTGAAAACTTTATAGAAGAAGACCTTTCTTATGAAGTAGCAAAAAAAATTAAACAAAATATAATATTCCCCATACCTGAAGAAATTTTAAACGATGAAAATTTAACACCTACTTTCATCAATCCAAACACTAAAGAATCTATAAAAAAAGGAAAAGAAAAAGAAAAAACCGAAACAAAACAACCTACACTGATTGAAAAAAAAGTTGTAGAAACTCAAACAGACAAACAAACTAACATAATAAACAATATATCTTCTTGGTTCAACAAACCTCAAGAAGATGGAAACACTGAAAAAAAAGCAAAATCAACCCCTCCGGTATATAGTTCACAAGAAACACCCGATGAAACCGAATCAAAAGTAGAAACCACTAAAAATCAAAACTTAGGAGATTTTTACGAAGCTTTACAAAAAACAAAAGAAGCTCACAACAAAAAGAAAA
>JAFYWO010000172.1 GCA_017557925.1 Alphaproteobacteria bacterium
GTTTTGACAGACCGACAAGTATTTATGAAGTGCATTTAGGGTCTTGGAGAAGAAAAGGCGAGAACGGAAGCGAATTTTTAAGTTACAGAGAATTGGCTGATAGTCTTGTTCCTTATGTTATGAATATGGGATTTACTCATGTTGAGTTTTTGCCTGTTTGCGAGCATCCGTTTGATGGTTCTTGGGGATATCAGGTAACAGGTCTTTTTGCTCCAACATCTCGCTTTGGAACACCGGATGATTTCAGATATATGATTGATAAGTTTCACCAAGCAAATATTGGTGTGATTATGGACTGGGTGCCGGCACACTTCCCTAAAGATGGTCACGGTTTGATTGAGTTTGATGGGACATCTTTGTATGAACATCAAGACCCGAGAAAAGGTGAGCATAAAGATTGGGGAACAAAGATTTATAACTTTGGCAGAACAGAAGTTAGTAATGTTTTGTGCAGTTCTGCTCTTTATTGGCTTAAAGAATATCATATTGACGGTTTGAGAGTTGATGCTGTTGCTTCTATGCTTTATTTGGATTACAGCAGAAATGATGGTGAGTGGATACCGAATATTTATGGCGGTAACGAAAATTTGGAAGCTATTGCTTTTATCCGTAAGATGAATGAAATTTGTTATGGCAATGTTGAAGGAACTATTACTTGTGCAGAAGAATCTACTGCTTGGCCGATGGTTTCTCGTCCTACATCTATGGGTGGACTTGGTTTCGGGTATAAATGGAATATGGGATGGATGAATGATACTCTATCTTATATCAGCAAAGATCCTATTTATCGTAAATATGAACACGGTAAGCTGACTTTTGGTTTGTTGTATGCGTTTAATGAAAACTTTATTTTGCCTATTTCTCACGATGAAGTTGTGCACGGTAAGGGTAGTATGCTTGCTAAAATGCCGGGTGATGAATGGCAGAAGTTTGCAAACTTGAGAGCATATTATGGATTTATGTGGACACATCCGGGTAAAAAACTCTTGTTTATGGGATGTGAGTTTGGACACGATTGGGAATGGAATGCAGAAGAAAGCTTGAGATGGCAATTATTGGATTATCCAATGTATAAAGGTATGCAGAACTGTGTTAGAGATTTGAACTTGATGTATAAGGGTAATTCTTGTTTCTATGAAGAAGACTTTGATTCAAAAGGTTTTGAGTGGATTGACCATTCTAATGGAAACGACAGCGTTATATCTTATATTCGTCGTGGTCACGATGCTAACAATTATATGATTGTTATTTCAAACTTTACTCCGGTTGTTCGTTCTAATTATAAAGTTGGTGTGCCTGATGGTGGTGTTTACCAAGAAATCTTTAATAGTGATGATAAGAACTATTGGGGTAGTGGTGTGAAGAATGAAGGTGAGTTATTCTCCAAATATGAAGAAGCTAATGGTAGAGCTAATTCTATTGAAATAACATTACCACCTCTTTCAACAATCGTGTTAAAGAAAATCAGATAAAATAAAGGGGGAAATTTGAGTGTTTAATCGTTGATGAAAGTCTGTTGGCAAAAATTTATTTGCCTTTGTGTAAACTAAAATTTTTGCTATAGGATATTAGCTTTATTTATCTCAAATTTTCTTTTTTATGAGGGAGGGAGAGGCGACTTGTTTTAAGTCGCCTTTTTTGATGGGGAAATTTATGTGGTATGCGATGGGGAGAGTATGAAGAGGAATGTTTCGTCATTGCGAGCCGTAAGGCGTGGCAATCCAGTATATAATAAACAAGACTATTTTTTGTGGGTAGTCATTTATGGATCACCACGGAGCATTCGCTCCTCGTGATGACGGGGCGGAGGATGAGAGAAAGCTCCTCGTGATGATGGAGAGGGGTGAGAGAAAGCTCCTCGTGATGACGGAGAGGGGATGAGAGAAAGCTCCTCGTGATGATGGAGAGGGGATGAGAGAAAGCTCCTCGTGATGACGGAGAGGGGATGAGAGAAAGCTCCTCGTGATGACGGAGAGGGGGGAGAGAAAGCTCCTCGTGAGGCGATGGAGGATAAGGATAGGTGTAGTAGATTGTGTTGCAGGGTAAATGGATTATTCCACATAGGAAGGGATGACTGTTTAGGGAATAAATGGGGAAAATGATTTGCTTAGTATGGGGATTTTTTTTGAAAATAAATCTTATTTTTAAAGAGTTTTTTTAAACTTTTTAATTACGATTGCTTTGTTTAATTATGATTATTCTGTGGGGAAGGGATAATAAAGCTAGTAAATAAAAAAATAGTGTATATTATATATTCTAGTTTATAGAAGGAGATTGTATGTCAGGTATTAAGGTTTGGGACGGAAGGTCTTATCCGCTAGGCTCTACAGCTGATGAGTGGGGAGTTAATTTTGCCTTGTTTTCTCAAGGGGCGATAAAAGTTGAACTTTGTTTGTTTGATAGAGTTGGTGTTAAGGAAATAGCTCGTTATGAAATGCGAGTTAGAGAAAATAATATTTGGCATATTTATTTAGAAGGTGTTAAAGCCGGACAAGTATATGGTTACAGGGTTTATGGACCATACGAACCGCAAAAAGGTAAGAGATTTAATCCTAATAAGTTGTTGATTGACCCGTATGCTAAGAAGCTGACAGGAAGACTTATTTGGCATAAGGCTATTTTCGGGTATGATATTGATAGTCCAGATAAAGATTTGTCTTTTTCTACGCTTGACAGCGCACCATACGTTCCTAAGTCTGTTGTGGTTGGTGATGAAAGTTTTGATTGGCAGGGAGATATTCCGCCTCAAGTTGATGCTTCAAAAACTGTTTTTTATGAATTACACGTTAAAGGTTTTACTAAACTTCATCCTAAAGTTCAAGATTCAAAGCGAGGAATGTTTGAAGGACTTGCTTGTCATTCGGTGGTCAGTTATTTGAAATGGTTGGGGGTGACCAGTGTTGAATTGATGCCGGTTAATGCGTTTATGGCAGAAAGACACGTTGAAGGTAAAAAGAATTTTTGGGGGTATGAAACTTTAAGTTTTTTTGCACTGGAGCCAAGCTATTTGCTTAGTGAAAATATTGATGGTTTTAAGAAAATGGTAAAACGTTTTCATCAGCATGGTTTGGAAGTTATTTTGGATATGGTTTATAACCATACTATTGAGGGCAATCATTTAGGTCCTACTCTTTGTTATAGAGGTATTGATAACGAAAGCTATTATACGTTGGATGGAAATAATAAACGTTATTATTATGATTCAACAGGCTGCGGTGCTTCTTTTAATTTGCAGAATCCGTATGTTTTAAGGCTTGTTATGGACTCTATGAGATATTTGGTAGAAGAATTGCACGTTGATGGTTTCAGACTTGATTTGGCAACATCTTTAGCAAGGGTTAAGCAAGAGTTTAATCAAGGTAGCGGTTTTATGATGTCTGTTCGTCAAGATGATGTTATCGGATTAGTAAAAATGGTTGCAGAACCATGGGATTTAGGTATTGGCGGTTATCAGTTGGGAGCATTTTATCCCGGATGTATGGAATGGAATGACAGATACAGAGATGTTGTAAGACGTTTTTGGCGAGGAGATGAAAGACAAGTAGGTGAATTGGCCAGCAGATTGTCTGGTTCAAGTGATATTTTCGGAACGGCAAAAAGGGCTATGTGGAGCTCTGTTAACTATATTACCGTTCACGATGGTATGACTTTGAATGATTTGGTAACATATAATCATAAGCATAATGTGGCTAACGGTGAAGATAATCGTGACGGAACAGATGCAAATTGGAGTTTTAATTCCGGATTTGAAGGAATGACTTCGGATATAAATGTTAAAGAAAACAGATTGAAGCGAATTAGGGCAATGTTGGCTACAGAACTTTTGTCTTTTGGGACACCTATATTACGTTCAGGTGATGAGTTTTTGAATACCCAATTCGGTAATAACAATGCTTATTGTCAAGATAATGTTATTTCATATATGGTATGGGATGCTATCGGGGCTGAAGATATAGATAATATTCGTTATACCAAAAAATTGATTAAATTAAGAAATAAAATGGGGGTATTTTCATATCGCAACTTCTTTAACGGTGGAATTATTGATTCCAAACATGGGATAAAGGATTTATCTTGGTGGACGGAAAGAGGTGTAGAATTTACGCAAAATGATTGGTATCAGTATAACAGAAAATCTTTGTCTTATTTGGTTAGCGGTAAGGACAGATTGTATTTGGTTATATTTAATGCTAACAACAATAACATTAAATGGAAACTGCCTAATATCAAAAAAACTTATAAGTGGAGTTTGTTGTTGGACAGTTCTGAAATGTTTGAGGATAATGGAATTGGTTCGGGAATGGAAGTTTTGGTTCCCGGATGGTCTGTTCTTTGTTTTGAAGTTAAAAAATAGGAGTATATTATGTCTGAATTATTGAAGGAACTTGCATCAAAGCTTAATATTGCAACTAATTTTACTTATGCCGGAGGCAGTAAAGAGGCGGTTGTCAGTGATGAGGTTTTGAAATTTTTTATTGAGAGTTTTGGGTATAAGGCTTCAAATAACGGGGATATTGTGAAGTCTTTGGAAAGAGTTGCAAAACTTCGTTGGCAAAGAGCGATGGAAGCTTGTTATATAGTAAACGAAGATGATAAAAAATTCAGTCTTGTTATCAACGAGGAAGAAGAAAACGGTGATATAGAAGTTTTAGTCAGCGTTGAAGGGCGTAACGAATATGTTGATGTTTATACAGAGTTTGAAGAAGTTGACAGACGTAAAGGCTATGTGCTTTTTGAAGGAAATATAATATCTGATTTGGGGATTGGTTATTATGATTTGAAAGTAGTTACCAATAAGCAAGAATATAAAGCAATGTTGGCGGTTGCTCCGAAGCGTTGTTATGAATTGGATAAAAAAGGAAAAGAAAAGTTGTTTGGATTTAGTGTGCAACTTTATTCTTTGAAAAGTAAACGTAATTGGGGAATTGGTGATTTTAGCGATTTAGAAAACTTTATTTCTATGGCCGGTCGTGTGGGCGGTGATGTTATCGGACTCAATCCTTTGAGTGTTTTAAATAACGATTATCCGGAATCTGCAAGTCCGTATAATTCAGTCAGCAGATTGTTTTTGAACCCTATCTATATTGATATTGAAAAAGTGCCTTATTATGAAGAATGCTGGGATAAGAGTTTTGATGTTATCGCTTCTGCTAAAGGGAAAGAAAAAATTTCGTATGCTGAAATTTATGGGGCAAAAGTTAAGGCATTAAAGAATATTTTTGACAGAGTTAAAAAAGATACAAATTCTTGGTATTATAAAGATTTTGAAGTGTTTAAGAAAAATGAAGGTGTTGAGCTTTATAGATTGGCAGTGTTTACGGCAATCAGACACGAAAGATTTTTAAGAAATGAGAATGTGTCTTCGGAATGGAAAAAGACATTTTATAATGTATTAAATCCTGAAGTTGAAAAGTTTGCTAATGAAAGAAGTGAAGAAATAGAATTTTATATGTTTATGCAGTTTGAAGCAGACAGACAACTTAAAGCAGTAAAAAATAAAATTGATGAAAGCAATATGGCTATTGGGCTTTATCGTGATTTGCCGGTTGGTGTTTCTCGTGACAGTGCAGAAGTTTGGGGAGATAATTATCTTTATATGCAAGAATGTGGTGCAGGTGCTCCGCCGGATAATTATTTTCCTACAGGTCAAAAATGGGGGTTGGGTGCCTTTAATCCGTATGAATTAAAGGAGAGATGTTACAAGCCTTTTATCAGAATTTTAAGAGCAAATATGAAGTATGCCGGAGCGCTAAGAGTTGACCATGTTATGGGGTTATCACGTCTTTATATTATTCCTGATAAGTTAGAAAACGGAACTTATATCAGATATAATGAAAAAGATATGTTGAATATTTTGGCGCTTGAAAGTCATCTTAATAAATGTATGGTAGCTGGAGAGTGTATCGGTAATGTTGAATCTGGTTTTGAAGATATGCTTGAGGAAAAAAATATTTACAGATTGGGAGTTCTTTGGAGCGAACGTTACAGTGACGGTTTAACACTAAAGAAACCGGAAGAATATGCGAAGAAATATTTTGCCTCTGTGGGAACCCATGATATGCCTCCTTTGAAAGCATGGTGGTTCGGTCGTGAAATTCAAATTATGAAAGATTTGGGTTTATTTAGTGACGAAAATGCCAGAAATGCGTATTCTTGGAGAGAAGAAGAGCGTAGGAATATATTAAAGGGCTTGGATATGGAAAATATTTGGCCTGATGACAGAAGAAGATGTCAAGATTATATTTATGGTGAAAATTATCCAGAAGGTATTGAAGAGGCCGTTAACGCATATATGGCAAAATCTAACAGTGAGGTGTTTATGTTGCAGTTAGAGGATATGTTCCATCAAACAGAACTTCAAAATCTTCCGGGAACAGATATGGAGCATCCTAACTGGAGGACTCGTGTTCCTGTGGATATGGAAAATATGGAATGCGATATTGGATGGATAAGAAACATTGCAACCGTAAAAAAATATAGATTTTAAGCGTGTCTGACTATATTTTTTTCAGTAAGGCTCCGAGTTTGTATTCGGGGCCTTTTAATATGGAAAATGATAGTTAGAAAAGTGGATATGTGATATTATTTTAAACCTTTTTTTATTTATAAGTGATAGAATACAAAAAATGTTTATCAACAACGGGGTCTTGATATGAATGATATTATTACTAAACCATTGATTTTGAAAAAGAAAAGTAAAAGCAGCCGTTTTGCCAGTTGGGGTGGTGAAGGTAATTTGTTTATGGATAAATTTTTAAGATCCTTGTATATATTTTTGTTGTTTGCAATTAACTTTGTAATGTTCATTTATTCAATAAATGCAAAAATGGTTGAAAATGGTGTTGTAAACCAAGCGGTATTGGCAATATTGGGCAGTTTTTTTGTTGTTTCGTTTTTTTTGGTTATGTTTTTTTCTTTTTCTAAAAAAATGCAAAACGGAATATGTGCTCTGTTTACAATGATATTTGTGGCGATTTTTTTCTATCAATTTGCGTTGTTTGATGTTGATAATTTTGTTGAAGAATGGTTGTCTAAAAAAGCAAGTTGGTTGAGCTTTATATGTCTTGTTCCATCAGCGTGGTTGGTGGGCTTGTTTATTGGAATAATTATATTCTTTTTGTTTTGGAGCAGATTTGGCTTGATGTTTATAACTGCGGTTTTGATGATTGGATTTTTGTTGGGAATTAACAAAAATGAGAGCATTAAAAATATTAAAAATGAATATAGTGTTGTTAAAAAAATGCCTTCTGCCATTAAAAATAGGAGAGAGGATGTTGTTGTTTATTTTATGGTGCCTAAGTTTCCGTCATATCAATTTTTGAGCAGTGTAAGGAATACTCATTTTAGAGAATTAAGAAATTTAATGATAGGGTTTTTTGCCAGTAATGAGTTTGAAATTTATCCTAACGCATTTGTTGAGTATGATGACAGTGCTTATAACGTTATTGATATTTTTAATCAGGTTGATTATTCTTCCGCTACATCAAAGAACAGAGGTTTTTCGGAATATATTAATGATTGGAATTTTATTCATGGCGGACTTAATATATTGGGATTGGAAGAAAATAAATTATATGATTATATGAACAAGAGAGGTTACGGATTTAGTGTTTATCCAATGCCGGGATTTAATACTTGTATGGTTGGCGGGGATTTTGAAACCGGAAGATGCGTAATTAAAGGATATAAAACCGTTCGTTTGTATGATAAAAATGCAAGTTTGGAAGAAAATATCTATACACTTTTGACTGAATGGATGTTGAACTTAAAAAGACGTGATTTGAAAAAAATTGCTCTTAAATTTAGTGAACAATCTACAATTAAAGATTTGAAAGTTACATCTGAAAACAGGAGAGTATCTATTGAGGGGGCTCCAAAATTGTTTGATGTATTGAGTGAAAACTATTTGTCTGATTCCGGAGCGCAGGCTTATATGGTATATGTTGATATACCGTCTGATGTGTATATTTATGATGAATATTGTAATCTTAAACCTCGTAGTGAGTGGATAGCATTAAAGGATAACAGCCTTAATAGCGGTGGTATTGATGAAAAGAGAAAAGCTTATGTTGAACAATCAAAATGCTTGATTGGTAAAATGCAAGAATTTTTGGATATGGCTGAAGATAGCGGTAAACTTTCTAAAACAGATGTTGTGTTGCAAGGTGTGAGCTCTATTCGTGAATTGGCTGATATGACTGGTGGAAGATATGGTAACTTTGTTACGAATAAACTTGTGGCAATGGGTATTCGTAAGGCCAAAAATCCGAAATTTCTGATAAATGCAAATATTTGTTTGGCAAGTGATTTTTCTAAAAGTTTGATTAGATACCAAGATTATTGTTACTCTGTTGATAATATGAAAATGGATGAAAAAGATGCTACAAATTTGAAGAAGAATTTGATTAACAATTCTGTAATCAGAGGTGGTAAAATTACAAGTATTATTGTAAATTACAATGATTGGTATGAGGAGTTTAAGAATAACAGTAATGATTATCAAGAAAAGATAAAAAAGAAAAAGGAAAAGAAGCTAAAACAAGAAGAAGCCGAAAGAGACAGAATTGAAAGAGAAAGAAAGAAAAAAGAACGTGAAGATGCTTATAGGAATGTAGGTAAGAAAAATATATCTCAGGACAATATCTTTGTGCCAACTGATGAGGAGATAGTTGAAGTTGAACACGAAGAATTGGAAAAAGTTAATGAAGAAA
>JAFYWO010000173.1 GCA_017557925.1 Alphaproteobacteria bacterium
CCAGACAAAGTCTGTTTAGTGATAAATTAGATGAAATAAGACGAGCAATAACAGGGGAAGATATTGACATTTCATCTCTTGATGAACCTATAGATTTGGACGACTATTCTGATGATGAGAATGTTCCTTTTGATGAAGATTTCAGCATATACGGCACGAAGGAACAAACTACAACCTCTACACCCTTGCCATCTAATCAAGCAGAAGATGACGAGGAATGGGAGTGGGAGTATGTTGAAGATGACGAACAGGTAGGTGACATCACCGATGATGACGAATGGGAGTGGGAGTATGTTGAAGAAACTGAGGAGAATAAAAAATAAATAAAATATTTACAAATTCTATTGTATATTTTAGTTTTAGACAGATAGGGAAATAATGATGGCCGAAAATAATGAACTTGCAGCTACAAAAGAATCTTTATGGTATATAGATAACTATGTACTGATTAGGGATTACTATAACCGCACAGTATCAAGAATTGCCGCAAGATGTATAAGAAAAGGAAATATTGCTATAGAGGACTATCCTTTTTATGGTTACATTGTAGATGTTCTTGATGAGTTATGCGAAATCGGAGATTACATAATTTCACATACAGAATTGCATCCCTATGTTGAGAAAAAGATAAAAGGTGGAGTTATGGCTTTGAGTAGCAATTTGAGTTTATATAAGCAAGAATTGGAACGCAACGCTTCTGTTGAAATAACCGCCAGAAAAGATTCCGATTTAAGTGTGGCAAAAAATGCTTTTGAAGGCTTCACTAATCAATCAGAAACACAAGACGCAAATCCAATAAAAGGTGCAGGACAAAGTATTGATGATGTTGTAGCAAAACTTATGGCACAACAAAATAAACTTACAACCGAAAAAGAGGAAAATGATGAGAATGTATAATATTTTTAATAAGCGCAAAGGTCTTTTTTTGCTTTTTTCTTTATTTTTCCTAATATCTTGTAATGCACACGATAATTCACAAGAAGCTGTGACCTCAACCAACCAAGAAGAGGAAAGATTGGATAATTTTGTAATTCTTCCTCAACAGAATCCTTATATGTTAAGAACAACATATAGAGCAAATGATTTAGATTTAGAAACACCTCTGCGTTGTAATGTAAATTGGAAAACGCAAGAGATGGTTCAAACTTTACCTCATAATAACGTATCATTTAAGCTTGAGAGAAATGATGTAAATGATAAAGTTCCTGATTTTGAGGTTAGAGATTTTTCTTTTGACAACATACCAACAGAACAAGCACTTCTAAAACTTACTGAAGAAGCAGGAATTACCTTGGTTGCTAAAGATGCTCCCTACCCTATGCTCTATGGAAATGACATAAGCGGTAGCTTTAAGGAAGTTTTGGATATGATTTCAAGGTCTGCGGACTTATTCTACAGATATGATGCAAAAACAAATTCCATAATTTTAAGCAGAAGAGCAAGTTTCACTCTGACAATTCCAAATTCTAGAACTCTTATGATTGGTTTTCTTGATGTTTTAAGAGGTGCCGGTATTACTGATATGGTTACAAACTGGCGTGATTACTCAATAACATTTGAAACAAATCTTGAAACGATGGATAAAGTTAATGATTTAGTTAAAGAGTTTGAAAATAACCCGACTATGGTTATGTATGACGTAAATATCTTTAGAGCTAAAGCTAAAGAACCCTGCGGAATTGTTTGGAATGATTTATTAAAAGATTTTGACTTTGGAAGCATAGCCACTACTCAGACAGGTATTATCGGCAGAATGCTTACGGTAACAAATGAAATATCTATTGAAACATTAAAAAACTTCGTTGGAAAATATGCTGAAATACAAGATATTTCTGAAGGACGTTTTGTCGTTCCTACTCGTTGGTTCTCTCGTTTTGATGTAGGTCGTTGCGGTAAATTAAGCGATATGGAATATCCATTATCATTACTTGCAAGAGCTGAGATAGAAAAAAATAACCGAATTTTATCGGAAATAACTTTAGATACAACAGATGGTGAAATTACTAAATTTAAAGCTAGAAATCGTTTGGGTGAAAATTTCTTAATCATAGGTCTTCCAAGTGAAATTTTCGGAACAACTGAGCAAGGAACAGAAACTATTGTGTTTATTGTTCCTCGTTTAGTTAGAATGTTAAAAACAGATGAAATGATAAAAAACAAAATTTAACGGAGTAAGTTATGACCGACGAATCTTTGGATAAATTTACATACGAAAATAAAACAACTTCAAGTTCTTTATATAGTTCAACAACATCAGGAGAGATTGTAAGACCGAAACTTCGTAAAATAAAAAGACCAAAGATAAGAATCGCACCAGATACCCCTCCTGCACCTAAAAAGTTTACTCCTGAGGGTATAGACAACACCGAAGATATTTTAGTAGAAGCTCCTCAAGAAAAAGCAGATGATGTTATAAAAGAAACAAATACCAATCTGATAACTGCTTTAGAGGCAAATGATTTGGTATCAAACAATGAGTTTGAAAATTCTTATGTTCTGGAAGGATTACCCCCCGAGCTAGATTATGTAACAGACAACAATTTAGATGATGATGGTTATTATGACGGATATGTAAAAAAGAATATTGTTATAATCGCCTCTTTTGTTTGTATCATATTGGGTATATTTATTGGAAAAACTTTGTTTTCTTCTAAAAAAATTGAAAAACATGGCTTGGAAGGAGTTGTTATCAATCAAGATGTTCCCTCAGGCAGACCAAGATGCGGACTAACAGATAAAAGTCAAGCATGTGTGTTTTATTTAATGAATTGGTATAAACAAGAATTAAACGGTAGAGATTTTTATAGACTGGCAGCACAACTTACCGGCAGGGAAGAATATATGATTGAAACTGATAATCTTCGCTATGCAAATGTAAAAATTAAACCCGGACACTTTGCGCAATTAAATATTCCTGCATTGAAATAAATCCATAGACACAAAGCACAAAAAAATGGGCAAAGCCCATTTTTTTGTTACCTTATTACTATTTTTCTTTCTTCTTGGAATTTGTACCAGCTTTTGAGGTTGTTGCTTTATCTTTTAGCTCTTTAGACATTTTTTTTGCCTCTTCAACAATATGAGGAGCTTCACCTTTTATACGTTCAGCTATTTGAGGCAAACGTTCCGCATTATAAATTACGGCAACAACTATTAAAACCAAAACCCAAATCATTTAACTTCTCCTTTCTTTAGCATCTTATGTAATACTTCCGTTGCATCATATGTATATTTTACATTCATAACATCCTTAAGCCCCTCAACATAGAAGTTTTTCTTAAGTTTGATATCAATTCGTTTTGGAGTATTATGAATGACTTTTTTTATGTTTGCAAATCTAATTAAAGATTTTTCAGTCATAAATCTTTTTTCATTGCATATGGCATTAAGTTCATCAATATTTCCGGCGCAGTAGCATATTGCATCAATACCGGCATCCAAACAATTTATTGCCTTTTCAACAATATTACCTCTTACAGCGTGCATATCAATAGCATCACTTAATAAAAATCCGTCAAAACCTATTATACCACGAATAAGCGTTGAAATTGATTTTTCAGAACTGCTGACGGGATTTTTATCATCAATACTATTCAATGTTATATGTGAGGTCATTGAAAGAGGATAATCTTTTACAAAATTCAGATATTCTACTTCCTTTTCTATTTCTTTTACCGAAAGATTTGTATCCAAAATATTTAAATGAGGGTCTTTTAGACAAGAAAAATGCCCAGGTATATGTTTGATACAAGGACAAACAGACATAGCAATATAGGCATCTGCCATAGCTGTTGCATATTTTACGATATCATTTTTATTTTTACCAAAACATCTGCTACTTAATACATTATTATCAACATCAGGAGCAATATCAATTACCGGAGCATAATTAACATTTATACCAAATTCTCTCATATCAACAGACATCAGTTCAGCGTGAATCTTACTGTATTCTATCGGATATTTTGACAAACTTTCTGCTGATACGTAAGGTGTTCTTTTTATCTTTTTTAGTCTTGAAACTCTTCCACCTTCTCCGTCAATAGCTATCAGCACATCATCTCTATTGATTGCATTTTTTATGTCATCAACTAATATTTTCAGCTCTTTTTTAGTTCTTATGTTTCTCTCAAACAACGTAACACCTAAAGGGCAGTATTTTGCAAACAACCGTTTTTCTTCATCGGTTAAAAACGCTCCTTTGCAAGATAGCATAGCTGAAAGAATTGGTTTACTCATATATGTATCCTAATTTTGTTTTATTATACAACTTATTTTGTTTTGCTTAAGTTTATAAGCTAAATTATCAGCCTCAGTTCTTGTCTTAAAAGCACCAACTTTCAGACGATATAAAGTGCTACCGTTTGTTGCGGTTATTTCTTCTATCTCGTGATGATACTGCTTTAAAAATGTATTTTTTTGTAACAAACCTTTCCATAATTTTTCTACAGCACTGCGACTTGATGAAGCAATAATTTGGGCATACCAAGTTCCTTTTAAGTTCTTTATCGGTGCAGCAATCTTTTCTTGTGGTTTAGAATCTGAAATATTTTCTGTTTTTTTAACAACATTAGAATTTATGGTATCTTGTAAATTAACCTCTACATCTTTTATTTTTTGAGGAATCACTATTTTTTCACGACTATTTGTATTAATACTTAAAAGGTTAGTTTCCGCAAGTTTAACTTCTTCTATTTTTTCTTCAAAATCTTCTTCTTTTTCATCCTTTAAAGAAACATCTTCATTTATACTTTCTACAAGACTCTCCATATCATTTGGAATGCTTATGGTATTTTCTACAACCATTTTAGGCATATCCGGAAGAGGACGAATATTTACTTCTTTTATCTCCTTTTGTGTATTGTCCACAATATGATAAATTTCCCTGTCTTGATTATCAATCTCCATACCTCCCGGGTCATTAGGTTGAACCTTAAAAGGTTTTGGCTGACGATGAATAACCGGTATTACAACCTCTTTATTACTCTTATCTTTCGGAGCTAAGAATACCCAACCGACGATTGCACCGACAAGGATTCCGGCCAACATTCCAATAAAACCATTTTTTGCCTGCTCTATTTCTTCTTGCCTATCATCCAAACTTTGTATATTGCGGTCAGCAACTCGTTGATGATAGTCACTTATACTAGTCCTATCTTGGTTAAATCCTTGTAACATTATAAACCCCTTTTTATTGTGTTCGCCGTAGAGTATAATTAAAATATGTTTATAATCATTTAATATTCATCTGATAAAATTTAAGATATAAAAAAATTTTATAAAGATACATAATCAAAAACATTAACATATTAAAAATACGAAATTTTAATTTTTCATAACAAACCTAACAAAAAGAATTATGACTTTAAATAACGATTCGCAAACATCGTCTCAAAAAAAAGCTAAAAAACACAAGAAATACCCCCAAAAACAACATGTAAAAACAGTATGTTAGAGCCATTTCCTCAAAAATATCTCACTTTTTTAAACGAATCGGAAAAATACAGTATATTTTTGACTGATTTATGCTCCTTTATAAAGAAATCAGAAATAAAATAACGACAAAAATCATATAATTTGTTTGAAATTTTAAAATTTTATGCAAAAAAAGCAAAATTTTTGCATTTTAAACGATCTTGGTAACTATTTGGTAACTATTTCAGGACTAAAATTACGTTATAAACTTATATCAGCACGAAGTGCTGATATAACAAACGAAATTAAATTATGACAATAGAGACTAAAATGATGAAAAAGTTTTACATATTTTTATTTGCATTGCTTATAAATAGCTCTATTGCCTCTGCATACGAGTTTTTAGAAGTTAACAAGTTGTATCGTTTATTGGGCGACAAACACGAAACTTCTACAGATTTCCGCAGTATTTCAATAAAAGGCGCTAAAACTCTTAATGATTTTGATAAAGATTTCAGATTATTCAACAGTCATACAAAAGCCTATTTATACTATAAAAATAATCTTGTTAAAGTTCTTGATTTACCAACCGAAGACTCTTCTGCAGAGGCATGGAGAACAACTTTAACAGATATTTTATCAACTTATAACCAATATTCTTCTATTAGTGACGAAAACAAACAACGTTTAGAAAAACTCGTAATAAAGAACGTTGCAAAAAATATTGATAAAAATTCAAGAATCGAGAAAGACAGCTTAAAAAACAAGAAATTGAGCTTCAAAATAAAAAATAATATAATTTACATCAGCTCACAAAATTTCTATAATGGTCTTGCTGACGATATAAAGAAAATCACTTCAGAAAACACAAATACAGTTGGTCTTATATTGGATTTAAGAAATAATAAAGGCGGAGATTTTGCCGAAGCAGTTAAGGTTGCTGATTTATTTTTAGATAATTCTTTGATTGCATATAGTGTAGAAAACGGCAAAACAAATTACTATAATTCTTCTAAAGGTGATGTTCTTGAAGGTAAGCAAATAGTTGTCTTGGTAAATAACAAAACCGCATCTGCTGCAGAAATTGTTACAGCCGCACTTGGAGAACAAAGCAGAGCAACTATTATCGGAACAAAAACATATGGAAAAGGAAGCATCCAATCCGTTTATCATATAGATAACAGAAATCTTTATGTTACAAGTGGTTTTACATATACTCCTTCCGGAAAAATGATAAATGAGGCAGGCATTATTCCTCAAATTTGCACCGGCATTCAAAATAGTTGCAAAATTTCAGATAATAAAAATTCCTCAAAAGATATTTTGTTGGCTATAAACCTTATAAAAAATAGCTTAGTGTAAAAAAATTAGTTGACATTATAGATATTAAATATATAGTGTCATAAAAGTTTTTTGTGTTTAACCTTAATATTGACAAGAGTAAAATAAATGGCAAAAGCAGTTAAGATAAAAGTTAAGATGGAAAGTACAGCTGGTACCGGTACATTTTTTGTTGCTGAAAAAAATCCAAGAACTCATCCTGAGAAATTGGTTATGAAAAAGTTTGATAAAAAATCTAAAAAGCACGAAGAATTCGTAGAAAAGAAATTAAAGTAATTTTTAGAATTTTATTAAAAAAAAGCACCTTTTGGGTGCTTTTTTTATTACATATATTTTTTAATCAGGAAATGCCTTGTGATATTCTTGTTTAATTTTATTTAAATCAACATCTGTATATCGTTGAGTAGAACTTAATGAGGCGTGTCCTAATAACTCTTGTATAGACCTTAAATCCGAACCTCCTGCAAGTAAATGTGTTGCAAAAGAATGACGTAAAGCGTGTGGCGTTATGTTGTCTGGTAAATTTAACTTTATTCTAATCTGTTGTAATCTTCTTTGAATAACTCTTGGCGTTATTCTCTCACCTCTTGCCCCCAAAAATAATGCATTTTCAGGCAACAATTTATAAGGACAATTTGCTTTATACAGCTCTATACTTTCTACTACTTCAGGCAATATCGGAACATATCTATCTTTACCACCCTTTCCTCTAATTTTTATTAACTCATTTCCGTTAACGTCTTCTACATTCAATGAAGTAGCTTCAGATATACGAAGCCCGCAACCATACAATAGTGTGAATATAGCCATATCTCTCATTCCTATCCATGGTGCTTTATCTTTATTTTTGGCTTCATCTAAAATATCAAAAGTTGAATCAACATCTAATGAACGTGGCAATACTTTGGGTAATTTTGGAGGTGATATTTGGAATATTTCCGTATTAGTTAAAATTTTATTTTCATTTAGCCATTTATAGAAATTTTTTACTGCAGATTCTTCTCTTGCAACTGATGTTCTTGACAATCCCTTTTTAGCCCTATGACTAAAAAAATTGCGAAAATCTCTAATTTCTAAAAGACTTAAATCCTTGATACCAAAATTTTTGTCTTTTGAAAAATATGATAAGAAAATATCTATATCACTTGCATACCCATCAATAGTATTTACTGAATAGTTTTTTTGAACAACCAGCCATTTTTTCCATTTTTTTATTATTTCTGCTAATTCTATGTCTAACATAAAATCTCCTACAAAAAAACACCTCTTAATGCTAATAAAATTAAATCATCAAGAGGTTAAAAAAATGTTATAAAGACTAATTTAATAATGTTTAAAATCGTTCTTAAAATCTTCCATTTCTTGTTCGTGCTCCAATTCTTCTTTTAATATTTTACGAGAAATTCTAAACGTTTCATAATCCTTATGTTGACAAAATTCACAAATTTGCTGATAACGCCCTATAGCACAACGTTCTGCAATTAAATTTTGTTCAACAAGCACTTTTGTATCTGCATTTGTGGGAGCATCATATTTGCATTTAGCAAATTTTTCCCAATCCAACGGATTAAGTATAGGAACTCCTCCTAATTGAATTATTCTGTCTGCAAGCCAATCTGCGTGTTTTAATTCTTCGATTGCATGTTCATAAAATTCTTCAACAACTTTAGGGCGCTCAACACCCTCTGCAACTTTTGCTCCTATCCAATATTGATAATAAGCAAGCCATTCTTCCGCAAAAGCAGACTGTAATAAATTCAGTAATTCATCTTTATTTATTTTAGATATTTTTTCAGCCATTTCACCCATAATTATCTCCTTTTTATTATTGATAGAAGTAATAAATAATTCTTAAAAAGAGGATATCAACCCTAGTCTTTGCATTTACCAGAACTTAAAACTTTTTGTTTACAATATGTGAATAAACGGGAGAAAAAAATGATAAAAATTGCACCTAGTATTTTAGCTTCAAATTTCTTATGCTTAAAAGATGAAATCATAAGTGTTGAAAAAGCCGGAGCCGATTTGATACATTTTGATGTTATGGATGGTCATTTTGTTGACAATATTACTTTCGGACCTATGATTTTAGCACAAGCAAAAAATTGTGTTAACATTGATTTTGATGTTCACTTAATGGTGCAAAATCCTTCTAAATTTATACCGTGGTATGCTAAAGCCGGAGCAGACATTATTACCTTCCATTTAGAAGCTTCTAATAATCCGATGACAGAAATAAATCTAATAAAAAGTTTTGGTCTAAAAGTTGGAATATCTGTAAAACCTCAAACAGATGTAAACGAACTTCTGCCATATATAGACTACATAGACCTAATTCTTATTATGTCTGTCAACCCAGGATTTGGCGGTCAAAGTTTTAATACAGACACCCTTAATCGTATTTCAAAAGTAAAAGAAATGATAAAAAACAATAATATATTTATAGAAGTAGATGGTGGTATAAATAAAGAAAACGCAAAACTATGTATAGAGAAAGGCGCTGATATTCTTGTGGCAGGAACAACTATATTTAAGAGTGAAAATTATAAAAAAATTATTGACGAACTAAAAGGAGTATAAAATGAGCTTAGTTATGATTATTGAAGACGAAGAGGCTATTGCTACCTTGCTTTGTTATAATTTAGAAAAAGAAGGATATAAGGTTAGTGTTGTTAACAATGGACTCAATGCCTTAAATGAGGTAGAAAGACAACGACCTTCCGTTATCATTTTAGACTGGATGTTGCCTGAAATTTCGGGCATTGAAATCTGCAAATTAATCAGGTCAAAACCTGACATAAAAACAATTCCTATCATTATGCTTACAGCTAAAACTCAAGAAGAAGATAAAATAAAGGGTCTAACTTCGGGAGCTGATGATTATGTGACAAAACCTTTTTCAATCCCAGAACTTATGGCCAGAGTAAAAACTAATATGAGGCGTGCACCTTTATTTGAAGAAAAAGAAAAATACCTTATTTTTGAAGACATCACTATTGATTTGGTAGAAAAAAAAGTAAAACGTGGCAATACTTACATCCATTTAAGCCCAACAGAATTTCGCTTGCTTAAAATGTTGGTAAAAGATCCCGGAAAGGTATTTTCTCGTGAAGTATTACTTAAATCTGTTTGGGGAGAAAATATATTTGTAGAATCAAGAACTGTTGATGTGCACATAAGAAGATTAAGAAGTTCTCTCAATAAATATGGCCCTGACTATATCAGAACAGTCAGAGCAAACGGATATGCTATTGATAGAAATACAAACAATAATACACCAGATGAAGATGAAAATTAAAATTTACAGCAATTTTCTCATATCTAAAGCGAGTTTTATTGTTCCATCATCCATATAATTTAATTCTCCTCCCACCGGTATACCTTGTGCAAGAGTAGATATTTTTATGTCTTTTTCTTTTAGTAATGTGTAGATATAGTGCATTGTTATCTGCCCATCAACTGTTGCCGGAAGGGCTAAAATTACTTCTGTTATATCTTCATTATCTATACGTTTTAATAATTTATCTATATTTAGGTCATCTGGAGTAACACCTTCTATTGCAGAAAGGACTCCTCCCAAAATATGATACAATCCTTTGTATAATCCACCTCTTTCTAAGGCCCATAAATCACTTATATCTTGAACAATACATAATGTATTATTTTCTCTTGTCTTAGAGCTACATATACCGCAAGGTGATATAGTGTCATAATTACCGCATACGTCACAAATTTTGATATTTTTATGTACGTTATCTAATGCAATCATTAACTGCGGTATAATACTCTCTTTTTTCTTCAAGAGATGTAGAACAATCCTTCTTGCAGAACGTGTTCCCAATGAAGGAAGCTTGGATATAACTTTTATGAGTTGTTCTATATAAGAATCAGACATTTATATTTCCTAAAATGGCAATTTCAAACCACCTAAGTTTACTCCACCTGTTGCAGATTTCATACTTTCTTCTGATAAAGCTTCAACCTTTGCGTGCGCATCATTATATGCAACCAAAATCAAGTCTTCCAACATTTCAACATCATCTGAAGAAACAAGAGATTTATCTATAGAAATTTTTTTCATCTCAGATTTACCGTTTAATGTTATTGTCAAAAGTCCATTAGCTGCCGAACCTAAAACTTCTGTTGTAGCCAATTTAGCTTGAGCTTCTTCTATTTTTTTTTGCATCATTTGTGCTTGTTTCATAAGACCTTGAATATTTAACATTTTCATTCCTCTTCTTCAAAATATGTTATAGATATATCACTTGTAAATTCAGGTTCAGACGGAGCTAATTCTGTTATATTTTTACGAATTATTGTTTCTATCTTTGCACCCTTAAATTCTTCAAGTATTTTTTTTACTAAGGGATATTCTGCCACATTTTTTGTTTTTGCTTCAACTTTTGTTTTCTCTTTATCCGCAATAGTTTCACCTAATTGTCCTTGCAGAATATCTATTTCCCATTTTTTACCTGTTGTATCCGTTAAAAGCTTATGCAGATTCAATATAAAGTCCTGCCCTATATTTTGGTTAATGTGCATTTTGATATAACCATCTTTAAACTCATCAAAACTTATGTCATTTTTTATAGAATATTCTACAATGACCTTTTTATTTTTTTCTAAATAACGTAAAAAATCATCAACCGTATAAAAACTTTCACACGCCTTTTGGTTATACAAAACTTCTACTTTATTTTTTTTTTCAAAAGCAGTTTGCTTTTCTTCTGTAGCGGATATTAAATTAGAGTTTTTTTTTACCTCATTTAATAATTCATACGGAGTAGGAAGTGATGCTGAATATGCAACACGCAACAATACCATTTCTAAAGCCTCAACTGATGACGGGGCTAAATTTAACTCACTAATTCCTTTTATAAGCATTTGCCATATTTTAGATAATATAGCCAACGAACAATCACTACTCAAAGCTGAAAAAACATTACGCTCAATTTCGCTAAAGTTTGTTGAATTTAGAAAATTAGGAACTATTTTTACTTTTGCAATATCGTGCGTTATGTTAATTAAATCCTGCAAAATTATCAAAGGAGTTGCACCAAAGGTATATTGCTCTTGAACATTGCTCAACACTTTGTCCATATCCCCTTTTATTAGATTTTCAAACAGAGTTAATGTTTGTGTTCTATCAGCAAGACCTAACATTTTTTTCACAACATCTGTTTTTATATCTCCATTGCTTAAAACGATTGATTGGTCTAACAATGATAAACCATCCCTTGCTGAACCGTCTGCAGATTTAGCAATAATATCCAAAGCTTCTTCTTCTGTAGGGATATTTTCATTTTTTAGAATTTTAGTAAATAATGACTTTAACGTTTCAACACTTAAACGTTGTAAATCAAATCTCTGACAACGAGAGAGAATCGTAACAGGAACTTTTCTAATTTCTGTTGTTGCAAATATAAATTTCACATGAGCAGGTGGCTCTTCCAATGTTTTTAATAATGCATTAAAAGCGCCATTAGATAACATATGCACCTCATCAATAATATAAACTTTATAGCGAGCATTTGTAGGAGCATAACGAGCACTATCCAACAACTCTCTTATATCTGCAACACTTGTATGAGAAGCAGCATCTAGCTCCATAACATCCATATGCCTGCCTTGAGCTATTGTTTTGCAATTATCACATTCTCCACAAGGATGAATTGTTGCACCACCTAACCCGTCTTTACCTGTGCAATTTAACGCTCTTGCGATAAGACGAGCTGTTGTTGTTTTACCAACTCCTCTTATACCTGTCAAAATATATGCATGATGAAGTCTGTTATTTTGTATAGCATTAGTTAATGTTTGCACTAAAGCATCTTGCCCTAGCAAATCTTCAAAATTTTGAGGACGATACTTTCGTGCTAAAACCACATATTGATTTTCTTTATTTTCTGCAACCATTTCCATTAACTTTTAAGGCGAAGGGATGCAGACCTTGTCTAAACTGTTACGGCTGCTTTCTTCCGAACCTGACCGAGTTGGCAGCAATCCAACCCTGCACCCTTCATATATTTTTATCCAATATTGCGCAAATATTAAAAATTTGCAAGCCTAAAATTATTTAAAAACTAATTATTGTATAACCACTCTAATATTTCAGAATTATTCTTACCATAAAATCTTGGCAAGCTATCGTATGGTATATAGCGAATATCTATGTGGTTTTCAATATATTCAACATCTTTGCTTCCTTTAGATACAATTTTTGGTCCGGAAGCAGATACTTCATATACTTCTAAACTATGCCTGCTTTGCCCTGTTGGTAGAATTTTAAAATATCCGTTTACACCTATAAAACCACTTTTGGATGTCAAACCTTCATCCAAGTTATTATATTTTTTTGTAGATAAAACTGAAGCTAATAAAACACTATCATAAGCTAATGAATATATATTTTTAGGCATTTCTCCGAATGTTTCTTTATATTTGTCCGTAAAATATGAACCATAACTTTTTGACACCATCGGATACACACCACGATACAATATTGTTTCTTTACTGAGATTAGTATTATCCCATGCTGATGTCCCCATAAAAAGCACATCAGGATACATCATATCATTATACGCAAACATTGAAACCAAAGACTTCAAACGATTTCCACCATCTGCAATCAAAACTGAATCAAAATCTTTTGTTTCCACCATAGATTTTACAAGCGACGTAAAATCTACACTTGACTGATCATAAAAACCAACCTTTACCAATTCCATATCCTTGTTTTGAATAGACATCAAAACAGATTTAACAACATTAAGACCTCCTGCATTATCAGGAACTAACAGAGCCAATCCTTTTTTATTCTGACTTTGAGCATAAGACAAAACCCTCTCTACCTGCTCTCCATTTAATAAACCTATACTGTATATACCTTGTTGCAATACTTGTGGAGATGTAGTAAACGACACAACAGGAATGTTTTCCGCCAATGTAACCGGAGCAATAGCCTCAACTTCTTCATACATTACAGGACCAAGTATAATATTTGCCCCTTCATTGATTGCTTTTCTTACAACCTCTTTTGCCACAACGGCAGAACTTTGAGTATCATAAAATTTTAGAACAACTTTATTATTTTGCAAATCATCCAAAGCCATAAACATAGCATTTTGCATACCTTGACCAACAGATGACACTTTACCGGTTAAAGGCAATAGCACCCCCACATTTAACACATTTTCATCTTCAGCCATTTCTCTGTCCAGTGCATCATAATCTATGATGTCATATTTATAATCAGAAATTTCTATTCTATTATCAGTTAGACGACTATTACACCCAAACAGTCCCAACATAAGAAAAAATATAGCTATATTTTTTAACACTTGCATTTATTCCCAAAAGTTTTACTATTATGTATCCAATTTAAAACAAAAAACATTTTTTGTAAAGAGTAATAAAATGAGTAATCAATGTTTATATATAGTTGCTACCCCTATTGGCAACTTAGACGATTTATCTAAAAGAGCAAAAGACATTTTAAGCTCTGTAAAAATAATTGTAGCCGAAGACTCTCGTGAAACAAAAAAATTATTTACCCTAACTAATATTAGCTCTCAAAACAAAAAATTTATTGCCTATGATGACCATTTTGAACAAGAAAAAGTTCAAGAAATTATTGATTTAATAAATAATAATAATGATGTTGCTTTAGTCAGCGATGCCGGTTCTCCCTTAATTTCCGATCCCGGCTATAAATTAGTCAGAGAATGTAGAAAACAAGGTATAAAAGTTACTACAATACCCGGATGCTATGCTGTCATATCTGCA
>JAFYWO010000174.1 GCA_017557925.1 Alphaproteobacteria bacterium
TTACCGTGTTCATTAAACATAGCACGAACATGTCCCCATTCTTTACCAGCAATAATGATTTCACCAACTCGTAAAGTACCTCTTTGAACAAGAACGGTAGCAACATTACCTCGTCCTTTTTCCATTTTTGCTTCAATAACAACACCATCTGAAGTGCGATTTGGATTTGCTTTTAGATCCAAAATTTCTGCTTGTAATAAAATTGCTTCTACAAGTTTATCAATATTGATGCGCTTTTTAGCTGATACTTCTGCACACAAGCACTCTCCACCCATTTCTTCTACTGCAATTCCGTGTTGCAATAATTCCATTTTTACTTTCATTATATCTGCAGCAGGCAGGTCTATTTTATTGATTGCCACAACTATAGGAACATTTGCCGCTTGAGCATGGCGAATGGCTTCTACAGTTTGCGGTTTAATACCATCATTTGCTGCAACAACCAAAACCACTATATCAGTTACTTTAGCACCACGAGCTCGCATTTCAGAAAATGCTTCGTGCCCCGGAGTATCAATAAAAGTAATTTTTTGACCATCTTGTAAAGAAATTTGGTATGCACCTATATGTTGAGTTATACCTCCGGCTTCTCTTGCAACAACGTTTGTTTCACGCAGAGCATCAAGAAGTGATGTTTTACCATGGTCAACGTGTCCCATAACTGTTACAACAGGTGCACGAGGCAATAAGTCTGTTTCTGAATCATCCGGACCTGTTAAACCTTCCTCTACATCACTTTCAGCAACACGCTTGAATTTGTGTCCCATTTCTTCTACTATGATTTGAGCGGTATCTGCATCTATTGCTTGGTTAATTGTAGCCATTACACCAAGTGACATCAATTTTTTTATAACGTCTGAACTCTTTTCTGCCATACGATTTGCAAGTTCTTGAACAGTAATAATCTCAGGTATAATAACCTCTTTGATAATTTTTTCTTGAGGCGCTGTCGGTTGAACCTGAGGCTTTGGAGCTTTTTTCTTAAAACGTCTGCGTGGCGCACCATAACCATAATCATCTTCGTCTTCATCATCATTAAACATATATGAGTTAACGTTAATTTTTGTGTTGCGCTTTGGCGCTTCAAAACTGCGTTTTTGGATTTTTTTACGCTCTTGTTCAAAAGTTTCTTCTCTGGTTAAAGGTTTTGAATTTTCTTGAGAAATATTCTTTTTGCCTTTTTTGGAATAATACTCATCATCCTCATCATCATATTCATCTTTTTGATTTTTATATTTTTGATTATGATTTCTGCTCTCATTTTCTTTAACAGGAGAAACTTCAGGTGCTGCTTTGCTTTCTTTGGCCTCTTTTTGCTCTTTTTTAGCTTCTTCTTTAGCTTTTGCTTCCTCTTCTTGTTTTCTCTTTAATTCTTCAGCCCTTTGTTTTTCACGCAATAGAGCCTTTTCTTTTTCTTGTTGCTCTCTTTTAGCATCATGTTCTAGACCTTTGGCAACTAATTCCATCTTTTGAGCAATAGCCTCATCAATCTCTGGTTTTTTTTGAGTTGGAACTTGTTGAACAAATCTTTTTTTTCTAACCTCTACTTGAACAGTTCTCTTACCTTCATAATTTACATTAGAACTGTTTTTCTTAATAGTTAGGGTTGTTTTTTTTGATAATGTTAGTTTTTTGCCATTATCTGCTGTCATTGAATGTTATCTCCATTTATCAATAAAAAGTTTTGATACTTTTTTAGATTGTTATAAACAATACCAGCTATATCACTTTTTAAGATTGCAATATGAACTGTATTTTCTTTGTTTAATGTTATATCTAACTCTTCTATATTAAAAAAATTAAATATTTCAATATTTTTAGCAAGAAATGCCATTTTTTCTTTACCATCTTTGCCGGCATTTGATGCTTCTATTAAAAACTCTACTTTATTTTTCTTGATTTCCTCTTTTACTTTTTCAAAACCTGCTACGAGAGCTCCTGCTTTTTTAGAAATATTCAAGCTTTCTAGCGCCTTAGTTTTTATAAGATTTTCTACAATACTTATAAAATTATCATCTATTTTAAGATTATGTTTTGTTACCTTATTAAAAAGTTTTTTCTCCAATGCTTTTTCAAGAAAAAACCTGCTGTTTGTAACATATATCCCCTTACCTGGTAATTTTTTATTAAAATCAGGCAATAAAGTGTTATCTAACATAACAAATCGCAATAAATCATTTACTGGTTTTGTTATGCCGGTATATATACATTTACGAACAACAGGTTCTTTCATTAAATTACTCCAATTACTGTTCGTCCTTGAACCAATGTGCACGAGCAGCCATAATTATACGATTTGCTTCTACTTCTGTTACGACACCATCACCTAATATTTCCATAAGTTCATCAGATGCCAAGTCTGCTAAATCATCAAGGTTCTTCACATTATGTTCAGCTAAACTTAAAATCATTTCTTGGTCAAGACCGGAAATTGTTTTTAAGCTATCATCTACACCCAAAGATTTACTCTTTTCTGCAAACTCTTTGTTTCTTTTTTCAACAAAGGATTTTGCACGATTTTGTAATTCTTGTGCTAAGTCTTCATCAAATCCGTCAATTGAAGACAAATCTTCAAAAGATACCATTGCAATTTCATCAACTGTAGAGAAACCTTCTGAAATTAAAACGTGAGCAATCATCTCATCAACATCTAATGCACTAACAAAACGCTCTGAACGAATTTTATTTTCTGTTGCACGTCTTTCACGTTCTTGTTCCTCTGTTAAAATATCAATATCAGCATTTACAAGTTGAGATGCCAATTTAACATTTTGACCACGACGACCAATAGCAAGTGAATATTGTTCTTCTGTTACAACAACCTCTATGCGATTGCTTTCTTCATCTATAACAACTTTGCTTGCTTCTGCAGGTGCAAGAGCGCTTACAATATATTGCGCTCTATCTTGTGAATAAGGAACAATATCAATCTTTTCGCCTTGCAACTCTGTTACTACTGCTTGAACACGAATACCACGCAAACCTACACAAGCACCAACCGGATCTATTGAACTGTCTTTAGCTCTAACTGCAATCTTAGCTTTTGAACCAGGATCACGAGCAACGCCCATAATTTCTACAATACCATCATAGATTTCAGGAACTTCTGACGTAAACAATTTAGCCATAAATTCAGGACAAGAACGTGATAAGAAGATTTGAGGTCCTCTTGTTTCACGTCTGACATCTAAAACATAAGCACGAACTCTGTCACCGGCTTTAAAGTTTTCTCTTGGAATAACTTCATCCTTACGAAGAATTGCTTCTGTCTTACCCATATCAATAATGATATTACCGTATTCAACTCTTTTTACTGTTCCGTTGATAATTGTTCCTACTCTTTCTTTATATTCTTCATATTGTTTATTACGTTCTGCTTCACGAACTTTTTGAGTAATAACTTGTTTTGCTGTTTGAGCTGCAATACGACCAAAGTCTATAGGAGGAAGTTGATCTATAATGAAATCGCCAACCTTAACATCCGGATTAATTCTTTGAGCTTCTTTAAGCGTTAATTCCGTTGTTTCATTTTCAATAACTTCAACAACAGCACGATAACGAGCCAAAGTTATAGCTCCTGTCTTACGATTGATGTTTACACGAATATCGTGTTCAAAACCATATTTAGAGCGACCGGCTTTTTGTATCGCCTGCTCCATTGCTTCAAAAACATCTTCACGTTCAATATTCTTTTCTCTGGCAACACTATCTGCAACCATCAAAATTTCCGGTCTGGGCATATTAACTATATTTTCCATTACTTCCTCTTTAGTATTTCAGGTTAAAGTTAATTTTTTTGTTTCTTGTGGGCTTTAAGATATTGTTCCCACAATTCATCTGTTAAAATAATTTTTGCTTTAGATACATTTTCATAAGCAATATTATAAATTACATCATCCATTTTTAGAGCTATCTTACCCTCATTAGACACACTCTCTATTGTTCCTTTAAAACGTTTACGTTTTTCAACCATTTCAACAGTTTCCAGTTTAATTAAGTATCCTACATAACGGGAAAAATGTTCTAATTTAGTCAAAGGCCTATCTATGCCTGGAGAGCTTACCTCTAATACATATTTACCATCTATAGGCTCTCTTTCATCTAATATTGCCGACAATGAGCGACTAACTAAAGCGCAATCGTCAACAGAAATATCTTTACTATAATCAGTATGCTCAATCATAACTTGAAGAATGGGATTTGTTTCTCCTATAGTTAAGATACGAACAGTTTCAAAACCTAAATTTTCAATAACAGGCTCCAAAATATCTGCCAAATGGTGTTTTTGCATAAAATTCTCCTTTAGTTGGTAACAAAAAAGCGGGGCTTCTGGGCCCCACTTTCAAGTTTTATGAAAGGTTATGGTTATTTAATAACACATATTTTTTAAAAATAAAGCTTTTTTTTAAGTTATTTACCGATTTTATTCATTTTTTTGATTTAGAAATTATATTTTAGTCCTAAATCAAGTGAAAACGGATATTCTTTTTCAAGGTATTGCATAAATCCACCATAAACGCTTATATTTTTATAGTCGTAGTTAATCTTTGCTGATATAACACCTCTATCTCTTGTATCTATGGCTTTATTTCTTAATTTATAACTACCTATTGTATCGGCTATTTTTGCTTCCTGTTGTTCGTATGGGTTTGCAAATTCGTGATAATAAGCCAATCCTAGTGACGTTGTTAATTTAGAATTTGAATTTAACTCTTTATCATAGTCAAAATAAACGCCCAAAGCACTTTCTACAGAAAGAACATTTGATGATGCCAACTCTAACGCAAAATCATCACCTTTTTCATCAAATGAATCATAATACCAACCAATTGCATTCAAACCAACAAACGGAGATATACTGAAGTTATTTACATTATATTTATAACGCAACTCATTTAACAAACCATAACTTATAGCATTCTGATTTGCTGTATACTTTTTCTTATTGTGGCCATATCTTGTATATTCTCCATCGTCATAACCAAGACGTGCAATAGAACCTAGTGTAACATTATCAGATATCTTGTAAGTTAAAGGAATATAACCTGCCACAGAGAAATTTTTACGAGTTGAATCATTGTCATAGTCTGTATCACTATTAGTAAAGCTTAATCCAAGTCCGACACGATAGTTGTTATCTATCTTTTTATCATAAAGAGTATATAAACTTTGAGCATCTAATTCATATCCTGTCAGCGACGATACAGTATCTCTTCCGACAAAAAGATTATCAACTCCTACAAACTGCCTTACTTTTTCATCATCTTTATTAAATAGTTCATTTAACAATGTAGAATCTAAACTTCTAGATATTTTAAGATTTTCTTCTGTCATGTTTGGTAAAACATAATTACCTGTGACATTGCTATTTGTTTTATCAAATTCTACTTTGCTATTTGCTTCTTTCAGAGCATTAAACAAAGCACTATTGAGACCTTTATCATAATTTTCTTTATAATATTCAGCCATATCTTTTGATGTTATCGTATCAAAATCTTTTAATTTCATCTCTACATCATAACTGTCTTTTGAATTTTCAACAATTAAAGCATTATACATATATGATTTTGAGTTTAACTCCAAGTTTTTAACATCTTTAGCACTTATTGCCTCTGATATAACAGTTTTAGTGTCAAAAGTATTTGTTACGGTAGAAGTATCAACATAAAGATTTCCTTTTATTTCCTCTGTTGCCGTAAAACTGCCGCTTGAAGCAAGAACAACCTTTCCACCAAAAGAATCTAAATCAACCCCGCCTTCAACATCAACATCTGCATTGTTTATAAAAGTTGCACCATTTTCTAATTTAATAGCACCATTTAATAAACAATCATCGCCTGAACAATTATTATCTCCCGCATTTCCTTCTGTTGTTATATTTATTGTTCCGGAGTTTTTAACAGAAACCTTTTCACCTGAAGCATATATACCGACACCTTCTCCTTTAATATTTATTGTTCCGGTATTCTCTACTTCTATTGAACCTAAGATATTATCTTTTTCAGGATCATAGCTCTCTATTTTGGCATACATACCATAATTGTTTTGTCCGCCACTAACATTTATTGTTCCATAATTATATAGTTTAACACTTTCTGAGGAATTTTTTAATAAATGCGCATACATTCCGAAATTATTATTATTGCCTTCTATGGTTATTGTTCCTGTTTTGTCATTTACAGCCACACCGTCTTCCGTAAACATACCAAACAAATTACTGGTTTTATTAGATTTTTGCTTAACTTTTACACTAATACTTCCCTCATTTTTTGAATATCCTAATTTTTGTTTCATTCCATAAGCATCAAGATAATAGGTTGTTCCGTTGTTTAAAGCTTCAACATCTATACTTGAATTTATTGTGCTATTATACAGAACACTATTTCTGCCATTGCCGTGCATACCTACTACAATACCACCTTGACCGCCACCATAACTCTTTACTTTAATACTACCGGTAACATTTGCACTCATTTGAGAATCACTTGGAACTGAAGCATAGACATTATAAGCAACACTCTCATCTGCATATATACCGTATGCCTCTGCATATCCGCCGGAAGGAGCGCCGGAAGAAACCTCTATTATACCTTCTACATTACCTTTTATAGCATTTTCATCATAAATAGTGTTATTTTCATAATAGGCATTATAAATTGTCTTTATCTGCCCATCCAAACTTCCCCTTTCAGCATACATACCATATATCTTGTTGGGTGCGCCCGTAACATCTATTTTAATAGTTCCTTTTACTGTTGAGCGGTCGTTCTTAAGAGCTGCATTATAAATACTTACACCTTTAGAATAATTTGCCATATCGTTATGTATACCGCTTATGGATGATGAATTACCTAAGCCTTTTTTCACAATATGAATTTTTCCTTCTGATGAAGATGATGTATTTTGATTACTTCCCTCTGAATAAGCATTTGCAATCGTATCACCTCCAGCGTTAATTCCTTGAATCACCATACTATTAGAAGAACTTTCATCCAATACTGCAATTTCACCTATTGCTTCTAATTTAACATCTGAACCGGAATTTATATACGAGTTGAAAACATCACCTTTAGCATATATACCTACCGCTGAATTATTATTTTCGTTTCCACCTTTAATAAACAGATTTATTTCACCTTTGGCGGCAACATTATCTCCACCATAAACTTTTGATGATCTGAAAGCATTGTATATGTTGTTATAAATATAAACAACAGCATCATCTTCGTCTTTTATTATCACTCCATTCTCATCTCTTTCTGCATATTTTTCATTTTCAGAATATATACCATATGCAGTTCCTCCTTCTGTATTTGTAACATTGATGATACCTTTTGAATTATATCCCATTGCGTTATATATATCTGCTTTATTCATAGAATTTTCTTGCGAATACATACCATAAGCACCTTCTCCGCTAAGTGCAGAGTGACCTGTTACATTGATTGTTCCGGTTGCACCAAAATTATTTATTAAATTATATTTTTTCAAAAATTGTGTTTCGCTGTTTATCATACCTGCAGAACCAATCATACCATATACACCGCTTCTTCCTTCTACATTTATAGAACCGGTTGCAACAGAATCGGAAACAACAGAATCTAAATAAGCATACGCATTATTTATTTTTCCGGAAACAGAAGTATTAACGATACCTATAACTGTTCCGATACCTTTATTTTCTATTTTTATGTTTCCTGTAGCATAAGAATTAGCACTTAAGCCACCAGATGTTCCAGAATAAGCATTGTATATGTTATTATAACCGCTGATACCCACAATCTGTCCGCTACTATTTTCTTCTTTTGTGATATTTATACTTGCCTCAGAAGAATTATTTGAACCTGTTGCGTTTGTATTATATGAAAAGGCATTGTAAATATTGTTAATGCCTTCACTCTTCATACCATAGATAGATGCAGAAGAAAGCTCATCTTTTATTACAATACTTCCTTTAGATGCTGTATCTTCTGTGTCTGATGTTGTTGCTGAATTATACAAATTTGACGGAGAATAAATACCATATATACTTATATTTCCTGTATTTTTATTTGTTATATTTATTTCAGCCCCATCATAGTTAAGCGCATTATACACACTATCATAATATATATTTACCCCTTCTTCATCCACCCCGAGAACAGGCTTCATTCCATAGATATCACGATGTTCATTGTTATTATCAAGCACTATTTTGCTGTTGTTTATATTTGTATCTTTTATACCGATTAAAGATTCAGTTTTTAACTCACATATACCACTTAAGGACATTGCATAACCTTCTTTTTCGTTACACAAACATTGACCATCTACTTTTATGTATCCGCCAACTCCATCCTCACATTCAGATACTATGCACGTTCCTGCTAATTTATTATATACATAGCCATCAGCACAATCCAAACATTCCGGATTTTCTATTATAGGTTTTCTGTTTGGGGCGCACATAAATCCGCACTTTCCATTTTCATCAATAGCATATTCAGGCGGACATACATCACAATTTTCGCCTGTCCATTTTTCACCATCTGCATTTTCTTCTTTACAATCTTGTGTAACTTTAACGCAAGCATCTGCTACCGCATCATACATTAATTCACCTTCTACTTCTATACAAAGACATTCACCTGTTTCTTCATCTTTTACAAAATTTTCTTTACATTGACAGGCAACTTCCGGATCTTCACTTGTTCCAACCTGCTCTTTTCCTTTTCCACACTCTATTTTTGCTATACATTTGTTACCGACCATTAAGAAATCTTCTTTACACACGCAAGCATTATAGCTCTGAACGGAATTCGCCATTTCTTCAGAACAATTCAAATTAAGATAACATCTTCCGTCAAAAGCAATATATTTATTTTTTCCATCCACTTGCTCCTGACTGCAACTTGAGCAATCAACACCAGCATATCCTGCATAGCAAATACAAGTCTTTGTTGCTTCTTGGTATATACCTTGAGAATTACAATACTTATCGTTTAAGTTGCTCCATTGATCACGATTACCATCACCCTCCTGATATTCACCTTCTTCGGCTTGTGTACATCCTTCTTCCGGAGTACCTGTATAACCTTTTGAAGCATCACATACACAATTATTGTTTAACGGAACAGAATTAGGATAAGCTTTACAAAATTCTTCGTCATAACAACTACCGTCAGCGCTAACTATATATCCGGCATTACAAACCATACACATACTCCAATTCTCAGGATAATAGGTTGTACAGTTTTCTACATCTTCATAGCACTCTGACGGATTACCATGTGTTCCGTAGCCCGTTTCACATTCCAGACATCTGTCTTCTGACTGATTTTTACATTTAACTATACTTTTGTAACAAACAGTTTCATCTGCACCATAAGTATCATAGCCATCAATACATTCTATACACTTATCTTTATTTTGATTTTTACAATTCTGTATTTTTTTATAACAAATATTATCAAACTCAAGATAATTAGTTGCACATTTTTCGCACTCATTTCCAACTTGAGTTTCGCAATAAAGTATTGATGCAAAGCACTCTCTTTCTGAACCGTAGTGTCCAAAACCTAAATTACAGTCACAAGCATTTGTTCCCGGATTAAAGACACTATTTTCAGGACAATTTGACGGGATAACACATTTACCTTTATAGATAATATATCCGTCACTACATTTTTTACATTCGCCTTTTACCTGATTAGTACATTCTTCTATCTTAAGGTAGCATTTTGATTTATCACCAAAATGTTCATACCCTTTATTGCATTCACAGGCTTTTGTTACGTTATTATATGTGCTATTTTCAGGACATTTTACGTCATCTTCAGGCTCATCTCCGCCGGGTTTAGTAGGGTCATCATCATCTTCTTCTTCTTCACCACCAGGACCTACGGGAGAATCGCTTCCGCCTCCGCCACCACCGGTGCTACCTTTTAGAGCAATCGCCGTTGCTACGGCTGCAGTTCCCAACAATACAGTTCCGGCATTATAAGGTGTGTCTGATACATAAGTTTTTTGAACCGGAGTTATCGGATTAGTTCCAAAAAAACGTCTATATGATTGTGTTGGTATATCTTTTAGGCATTCAGGTTTTTTCTTAGCACCATAACTTATCAATATATCGTATGCTTTTTTATCTTGCTTTGAGACAGCCAAACACACAGGATTTAGCCCATCATCCCCTTCGCTCTCCAAAGAATAACCTTTATGCAAAAGCTTTTCTATTTTTTGTATATCTCCAAGATGAGCAAGCTCATAAAACGCTTCTGCAACACCAATTGAAGCCTTTGCAACAGAGATAATACCGAAAGTACTTACTATCCCCATCAAAACCAGCATCTTAATTTTATGCTTTATTTTCATAAACTTATACACAACAACACCTATAAATAAGTCCAGACATAATATTTCGTGTTCGCATTTTAACTTATAATATTTAAAAAATCAATTAAGATTATGAGCTTTTTTAAAATAAACTTGATTTTGTAACTTTTTTTAATTAGGATTACAAAAGTTTGTTTGTATTAGGAAGAATTAAAATGACTGAAAAGAAGAAATATTACCCGGAATTAAATGCAAAAATTAACTTTCCGAAAATGGAAGAAGAAATCTTAAAGTTTTGGGAAGAAGATAATACTTTTGAAAAATCCGTTACGAATCGCAACAAAGCCGAGGAGTTTGTTTTTTATGACGGACCTCCATTTGCGAACGGAACACCGCACTATGGACATATTATGGTATCTTATGTAAAAGATGCCGTTGCTCGTTTTCAAACTATGAACGGCAAAAAAGTAGAACGTCGCCTAGGTTGGGACTGTCATGGTTTACCTGCGGAAATGTCTGCCGAAAAACAATTACAGGTTTCAGGTCGTAAACAAATTGAAGAATTCGGTATTGAAAAATTTAATGATTTTTGCAGAACTGATGTTTTGAAATATTCTAACATTTGGGTTGATATGTTCAAACGCATCGGTCGTTGGGTTGACTTCAATAATGATTACAAGACTATGAATTTATCTTTCATGGAAAGTGTAATCAGTAACTTTAAGCAATTATATGACAAAGGTCTTGTTTATGAAGATTACAGAGTTTTACCATATTCTTGGGCTGCAGAAACTCCATTATCCAATTTTGAGGTTAACCAAGGATACCAAGATAAAACAGATAATGCAATTACCGTTATGTTTAAGCTTGAAAACGGCCGTAAAATCTTGGTTTGGACAACAACTCCATGGACTCTTCCTTCTAACTTAATGCTCGCTGTCGGAAAAGATATTGATTACGTTGTAATGAATGAAAACGGACAAGAATATATTTTAGCCGAAGCTCGTTTAGGTGCTTATAAGAAGCAATTAGAAAAAGCAACTTTAGTTGAAAAAATTAAAGGTAGTGATTTGATTGGAATTAACTATGAACCTATGTTTAAGTATTTTGAAAACCTAAAACAAAAAGGTGCTTTTAAGATTTTGAGTGGAGATTTTGTATCAACCGAAGACGGAACGGGTATTGTTCATATTGCCCCAGGTTTTGGTCAAGATGACTTTGATGTTTGCAGAGCCTATGATGAGAATTTCCCTGTAGTTTGCCCTGTTGACGAATCCGGAAAATTTACAAGCGAAGTTACAGATTATGTAGGAATTCAGGTTTTTGAAACAAATGAACCTATTATGCAATGGCTAAAAACCAATGGCTTACTTGTTAAGAAAGAGCAATACACTCACTCTTATCCTTTCTGTTGGAGAACAGACACTCCTTTGATGTATAAAGCTATGAGCTCTTGGTTTGTAAAAGTTACTGACTTTAGAGATGATATGGTTAAGAACAATCAAGAAATCAATTGGATACCAGGACACATTAAAGACGGTCGTTTTGGCAAATGGTTGGAAGGCGCAAGAGATTGGTCTATTTCAAGAAATCGCTTTTGGGGAACACCTATTCCTGTTTGGAAATCTGATAATCCTAAATTCCCCAGAATTGATGTTTTCGGTTCTATAGCAGAAATTAAAGAAAAAACAGGTATTGAGATTGAAAACTTACATAAACCATATATTGATGATGTTGTTTATCCAAACCCTGATGACCCAAGCGGTCAAACAATGATGAGAAGAGTTAGCGACGTATTTGACTGTTGGTTTGAAAGCGGTTCTATGCCTTATGCTCAAGTTCATTACCCATTTGAAAATAAACAATGGTTTGAAGACCACTTCCCTGCAGATTTTATTGTTGAAGCCATGGATCAGACACGAGGATGGTTCTATACTCTGACAGTTCTTTCTACAGCTCTTCACAACAGACCGGCATTCAAAAACTGTATTTGCACAGGTCTTTTGATGGCTGAAGGCGGTCAAAAGCTTTCTAAACGTTTGAAGAATTATCCTGATCCTAATGATATTCTAAATACCATTGGTTCTGATGCTCTTCGTTGGTTCTTAATTTCCTCCCCTGTTTTAAAAGGTGGTAATTTAGCAGTTGATAAAGAAGGAAAAGAAATCGCAAAAGCAACAAGAAAAGCTCTAATTCCATTTTGGAATGCGTATTACTTCTTTACATTATACGCCAATGCAGAAGGAATTGAAGCTAAAGAAATTTCTTGTTCTTCAGACGTATTAGATGCTTATATTCTAGCAAAATTAAAATCTATGATTAATAACGCTAAAACTAGTATGGAAACATACGAAATAGCAAAAGCGTGTACAGAAATTGAAGATTTCTTAGAGATACTGAATAACTGGTATATCAGACGTTCTCGTGCAAGATTTTGGAGCGGAGATGACTTAAGTGCATTTAATACGCTTTATACAGTTCTTATCAATGTTGCAAAAATTTCTGCTCCATTGATGCCGTTTATGAGCGAATTTGTATATAGAGGCTTAACATCAGAAGGTTCTGTTCACCTAACAGACACACCAAATCTTTATGCTATTAAAGATGATGAAGAACTTATTAAGCAAATGGATATGGTTAGAGCAATTTCTTCTGTTGCAAAGTCTATTCGTGAAGAACACAGACTTCGCAACCGTTTACCTCTTAAATCTATGATTGTTGCCGGTGACAATGCTGAAACATTAAAAGATTTTGTAGAAAGCTTAAAAGACGAAGTAAATGTTAAAGAAGTTATCTTAAAATCTGAAATCAGCGATGTTGCAAGTCGTTTCTTGTATTTAAAAACACCTCTTATAGGTAAAAGATTGGGCGCATATATGAAAGATATTATGGCTAAATCTAAAACTAATGATTGGAAACAAAATGAAGATGGAACATTGTCTATTGCCGGTCAAACTTTGATGGTTGAAGAATACGAACTTCGTTTAGTAATCAATGAAGGAATGAATGGTTCATCCCTTCCTGATAACACAGCTGTTGTTATTCTTGACACAGAGATTGATGAAAATCTTGAAAAAGAAGGAATCGCAAGAGACTTTGTAAGAATGATTCAAGCGCTTCGTAAAACTAAAGACTTTGATATTACAGATAGAATTAGGTTAGAATATAATTCCAGTAATACAACTGTAAAATCTGCAATCAGTGAATATGCAGAATACATTAAGGAACAAGTTTTGGCATTAGATATTATTGAGAATCCAAGCATTCAAGATGCAAGCATTGAAGATTTGGGTGGAGATAAAGTAAACTTTGATGTAAAAAAAGTTGCTTAATGATTTGATTAAGATAAAAAAAGACGACTTTTATAAGTCGTCTTTTTTTGTTCAACCCAGAGTATTTAAACCAGTTCTTCAGTTGGCTTCTGAACTTTCTGATAAGTAATATACTTTATAAGCAAGATGTTTTAAGTTTGTATATTCCATCATTTTAATTAGAGTTTTTCTGTGTGAAA